>JALYQL010000390.1 GCA_030855855.1 Bacteroidota bacterium
CTTTAAAAGTCACCGGGTAATTCGGCATGATCTCTTTTGCCGCGAAGAAATTTTTAATATCCTCCGGAATATCAGGATTGGCCGTGAGAATATCTTTTATGTTGTAATTCGTGCGATAGCCAAGATCAGTGATGGCATAAGCCAGCATTTCGAGAATGGTAATTCCCGGATCGTGCGCGTTATCATCCGTCCAGATTTTTCCTGCCAGCTCCTGGATATGTTTCAAGCCTTCTTCCCGCAGCAAGGCATAATCCATGCTTTGGAACGGTGGGGGTAATTGCGATATGGTTATACTGTCTGCCATATTAATTCGGCTTTAATTCTTTTTATATCCTTCTCAATTATTGTTCACTTCTTTTTCTGCATCTGCCACGGAAGGCATGCCATTCGTTTGTCCGAGCTGCGCCTTCGCCTGCTGCTGTATTCTTTCTATCAGCACATTCACCTGGCTGTAAGGAAGCGCGCTCAATGCACGTAGCACCGTGTTCACATCATTGAGGTTCAAATTCAGATTTACATCTTTCATAATCAGTAATTTTTAAAATCAATGATAATTACAGGATCAGTCCGAGCTTCTGCAATCTCAGCTCAAGCTCATCGATACGATCACGCATGTTAGAGATCAGCAGATCGGTGTTCACATCTCCTGTGTTAGGATTGTTCATGTCTTCAGCCGGTAGTGCAGCTTGCCGGAACAGCTGAATCACCGTTCCGTTTCCGTTCATCACGTTGAAGATGGATGTTGATCTGTCTTCATTAAGAGCAGAATAAATTTGTATTCCGGAATTAGCTGTTGAACCCGGAGAATCAGTCGGAGCTTCGCCGTTCTGAATTGCAAGCACGTTAGTGCCATTTGGACCGACAATCGGCAAGCCTGTAGTAGTCCCGATCACCACACTTCCATTGAGCACCGCGCTGAGATTCGCATTCGCATTAACCTGTCCCGAAACGCCGGAGATAAATAACCCGACATTAAGCGCAGATTCGTTCAGGCTCCAGTTTCCTGAGTTAACAATCCTCATTCCTGCGCGCACAACACTTGGATCTGCATTAAATGTTTGTGCGGTGTTAAGTATCGAAACGGCTACTGTGCTTAATTCAGCAACACCACTATTTTCTATAACAGTCAACGCGGAAGTCGGCTGAGTTGTACCAATGCCCACTTTAGCATTTCCGTCCGACGGGGCATAATAAATTGCTCCGTCAATCGGGCTCGCAGTCCACAAGCCATCGGTAACTGTTGTTGTGGTTAACGATTGCCACGTACCATCTTTGAATACTTCAAGATCACCGCCCAAACCTGCCGGATCACGATGCCAGCGAACAGTTCCTTCTGCAGGAACAGCAGTAGTGGTATCACCAAATGTTACGGCGCCATTTACATCGAGCCGTTCAACAGGAGTTTTACCAAGACCCATTAACCCACCATCCGTGATGAGCACACGTTTCTCCAGGCCATATGAGCGGTGAATTATAATATCACCTCCCAGCGGTTGAAGATTCAGCTCACTTGCAACAAAATCAAGCGTTGGGCCTTCGGCAACATAAGAACCAGTTCTTGCCTGAATGTTAAAGCTGTCCATTGCAAGATTGGTGGAATCAATAGCACCGAGCAGAAGTATTCCTGTATTTTCATCAAGGCGCACATCGCTGTCGGTGTCGATACGGGTTACATGCAACGTGGCAAAAGGAAGCATTTCATTAATGCCGACATTATTATAAAAATTCGGTGCTGCTCCAAGCTTTTTGAGGAATGTCATTCGCTCCACTTCACTATTGCCATCTGATTCCACTATGCCGAATGCGCCGCTTCTTTCAATAATAGCGTTGTCGTCTACATGGCTCAGTAACCATCCGTTATGACCTGTAGAATAATTCTGTATCTGCACGGAAAGCATATCTCCATCCGCCACGCCTGCAATATGCAATTGTTCCAAAGGAGTTACAGTTCCGATGCCGATTTTTCCGTCTGCGCCTGAATCAATAAAAAGGCGGCTGATGCTTGCTCCCGAGGAGGAATCATCAATGCTGAACCCGGGAACATTTGAAACGGTCGGGTTCAGGTTAAGATTCCATTTGTGCATTCCGTCAGAAGAAGTGAAGCTGATCAGCTCTTCATCGTGGCCGGTTTCTGCTTTTATACCGAGAGGAGCTTCAGGAGCTGTATCACCGATACCAAAACGTTTGTGATCGCCATGAGCATCTGTAAGAATATAGCTCGTCAGCCCGTCATCCAAAAGGTTGAGCGATGAATCGATCATGTCAGCAAAATCACTTCCTGTGGGAATATCTCCGTCCTGGAATCTTTCGATCAGGTAACTTCTGTTTTGTTCAGCCATTGTGATAAAATGTTTTAATTTTTATTGTACGTTAAAGTCTTGTTCGATTACCCAAAAGTCAATTCCAGCCTGTTGCGCATGACCAATAACAAAGCTGGTTCCAATACCGTCTGCCCCTATTCCATCTTCAATTACTGCTGCTGTTCCGCAAGGATCACAAGGCTGACCAGGAGCAAGCATTGGTTCATTTACATTATTGTCGTCGCAATCGCACGTTTCTGTTTCAAGCACTACAATAGTGTGTGTTGGTGCTGAAGTAAAGATGGACGCCGATGTTGTAGTCTCCGCTTCATCGATATTGCTTTTGATCACCGGTGGGGTATTGATCCCGGTCGGGATGATCTGATTCATATTGAAGCAGGTGACGTAATCTACATACGGGCGTTCTTCTACGAAATTGATGATGCGTGATTTGTGAATGCGTCCGCCGAACACAATATCTTTCGTGTCGTACGCCCATGGTGCAAGAAATTTGCGAAGCTCTTCTTCCAGCTGCTTTCCATAAAATCCAATATCAAATCCCGGGTGAAAGCGCACATTAAAATCAACCTTGATCTCTTCGAAGATGGGGTTGCGCACATGCAGCGCTACACATGGAGGATTGATCGTGCTGATGTACTCAGAAATTTCAGTAAGCGTGATGAGGCTTGTTTTAGGCTTGAGTGGATTGACTGCATTTTTATTCCGCAGATCAGGAATGATAACCAGTGAAACATGTCCGGGCTCGAGCTCATTAATATCACCGATGGAAACAAAGCGGGTATGCTGCAGGCATTTCACTTTATAAATTGTCGGAAATTTTTCCAGCACAAGATGCTCATAATCCCAGATCGTTACGCCTCGGTGTTTGTGGCGCAGGCGTTCGCTTACACGGGTATAAAATTCATTGCTCTGCTCTTTGATGTGGCCGCCGAATGAAGCGTAGGGTTGGGTTACTTTATCAATTGACTCATCACCATCAATAAAATCTTTTATCGTTTCTGCAGGCAATGAAAGCCGGAGATGATCAGGATCATTTGCATTATCAGTAAATGTAGCAGTAACAGCTTGCGCAATGACATTCACAAGATCACACACCGCGGCTGAATTATGCTGCACCGAAGCGCGGATCCAGAACAATCCTGCAGGCAAAGCGGTATTATCAGAATTAAAAACTTTTGGCAGATCAAAAGTGACAATGCCTGAAGTGAGCAATCCGTTGGTTCCTTCTGCCAGGATCTGCAGCTGTGAAAAATCAAACCACTCGTTGTGAAGAAGGTAGCTCCACTTTACCTGTTCTTTATTAAAATCAGGGTCGGCGCTTCCTTCGGCTACTTTAAAAAGCACAGAGAGTATTTGTGGCGGCACGAGTGCGCTTACGCCAATATACAGATTGCCTTCATCATTGAACTGCGGAACGAGGCTGATATTCGCGGATTGCTTTATAATATAAGGATGATTC
This sequence comes from Bacteroidota bacterium, assembly GCA_030855855.1. Taxonomy (GTDB): domain Bacteria; phylum Bacteroidota; class Bacteroidia; order Palsa-965; family Palsa-965. The sequence continues at coordinate 3,781 of JALYQL010000390.1, forward strand.
TCAGCGACACCGAAAGGAAGCACATGGAAGAACTGATCAACACGCGTATTAAAACTGATTTCATCCTGTAGCACTGTAGCCTGACGGGAGAGATTAATCGTTTCACGAGAAGTGTAGCTGACAGAAATTTCTTTGATCGTAGGTGTGTACGGTGCATTCGGAAGCCCGATCGTATTTCCTATGACAAGTGGATTGTAATTTATATCCTGCGCTTTTTGAACCGTCCACACCGCTTGCTGCGCGAATGAATTCTGAAACAGGGTGTGCCCGAAATCGACATCAGCAAGCGTCATGCGCAGAAATCCTTTCTGGGTTGTGGCGTCAAATTCGCTAACCGGTGTCATTTCAGGATCGCGCGGAACAGTTCCCAGAAAGCTTCCGGGGATGTCTATATTATTTTCGTTGTCTACCGGGCTATTATTGGTCACGCCCGTCGATTGAAAAAGCGAGTAGCCGGTATTTATATTATTAAGCGGGCGCCATGATTTTTTATCGAGCAATGCCGTCTCCACATTAAACAAGCTCGTCTTGCGTTTCGCAATTTCGGCAACAGGAAGGTAATGATCGTAATAATCTTCAAAGCCGCGTGGCGCTTTTGCGGCATCAGGGAGTTCATGCCATGTAATATTGACAGCAAACTCACTTAATTTTTTCTGGAATATTTCATTACTGCCGAGATAAAAAGTTGATCCTACAACCGGTTGACTTCCGAATGGCTGGAATGGCTTTTCGGTTGCAAGCACGGAGCTGTCGTTCTGAATGATCAGGTTTTTAACTTCTGCAACGTCCACTTTAAGATCAGCGCTGAATACAGATTTCGTACTCAGCTGGTGATAGATATAATCTGTAACTTTTAAAGAGGAATTGAGCGTGATCTTTACAACAGGCCATTTTGTTTTGAATGGTTGCAGAAGAACCGCTTCATTATATGCGACAACCGCTTTTTTCCCTCTGCCAAGTGTGCGGACTATTACCAGGTTTCCATTTGTATCATAATAGGTGGTTCCGCCATCATCAGGAAGGAGCCATTCTTCTTCACCGCTGAAATAAACATTCAGCGCGCCATTTAACGCGGAGCTGGTTTTATCTGCCAGCCAATCGGAGATCATTGCTTTTTGCTTGACTGGCTGAAATTTTGAAACTTGTTTCGAAAACTCTACTGTTTCATAGGAAGATGCAAGCTGCGCTACTTGATAAACCGCAACATCAGCATTCAGGAATGCGGGCTGCTGAAGGTTTAGCGTAATCGTGACAGTTCGTATTCCTTCTGCAAGGAAAAGTAATGGTGAAGCAAAAGCAAACCCAATTTCTGCCTGTGCGCGATCCGCCAGAGTTCCATCGAGCGCGTCGGGATGCGGGCGGCCAAAAGTTCTCCAGCGCTTTTCTTCGCCTTCAATATCGGCGCCTAAACCATCAGCCGAATTTGCAACAGGAGAGCCGTAAATGCGCCAGTTATTTTCAATCACAGTCTGCAGCACATTAGGTGCTGTCGGATCGATCACCGGAATTTCATCAGGAAAATCCAGCGGTACCGCATTTTCATTTATGGGGCGGTTGATAAATACGGCTTTCAGCTGCTCTACTTTTCCATGATTTACAACAATATTTTTATCGGTGTTGTAAACGAGATCTTCGCCGGTAGCGTCTTTTTTAGCATCAAGCGGTGTGCCAGCCGGAACGAGTGCACCGCTCAGCTGCTCTGCCAGTTCAAAGATGATATATACCTGGTCGGGCACAGCAGGCCGCTCTTCCAAACGCAGCATTTCGCGATAATAGAAATCGAGATGGCGCTTTGTAATGGTGTTCAGATCTTTTTGCGCGATTTTAAATAATTCGAGGAACGATATAAATAGCGCGTAATGCGGAGCGGTACGTTGTTCGGTGGAAATGGACTGGATGAAAAAATCTACCCAATTTCCATCTGGTGCATCTGCCAGGTTATAATACCTGATCTGTTCAGCAAGTTTTTTTGCAAACGCAATGAGGTCTTCCATACTGCGCTCGTCCACGGAAACGTACTCAGGCAATAACGCTGCGAGCAAACGCTGTGCCTGGCTGGTACCGTCCCTTTGCAGGGAATTTTTATTGTTGCAGTTCTCGGTCATTGTTAAACGTTTGTTCCTTCAGTCAGATAATATGGATAGACAATATTCGCACGTGAGTTGCTGGAAATGATGGTGAAGTTTACAGTCAACTCAATTTTCCCTTCTTCGTTGTCAACAAAAACATCAACGCTATCCAGGTTAATTCGTGTTTCGTAGTTGGTGATTGCATCGCTTACAATCGAAGTAACATAGGTCTGAAAAGCTGCGTCCATCGGTTCAAAAACCTGCTGGTGAAGATTTGCGCCGTAATCAGAGCGCATCACACGTTCGCCAAGCGTTGTTGAAAGCAATATTCCCAGGCTTTGTTTAATATCTTCTTCTGCTTTTACCAATCCAACGGTATTTTCTCCTCTTGAGAATGTGGGTGGAAATCCCCAGCCCTGGCCGAGGAATCCTCCTGTATCAAAAATTTCCTGAAGTGTTTTTTCGTTTGCCATAATCAATTTTTTTTTAACCGATCATTACTGTCGGTAAGCTTGAAATTGCCATTGCTCCACATGCGCAAGAATCCATCTGGCGCAAAGCAAACTGTCCACCGAATTTCACTTTTGTGCTTCCTTTGGTGAAAGGTGAAACAGGAATGTGCCCGGTGTTGGGCGGAATAACACATGAATGGTTATCACCTACTACTGCGGCAGGCAAACCTTTGATCTTTACTTTAGCCGAACCAGGACCGATGATGGTTCCTCCGTGGGTCGATTTATCGGTAACTCTTGCGACTGGCATTCCTGGCATGATGGTATTTTTTAAATTCTTTTAATTTTCTTTTAACCAATATTTATCTGTGTTCCGTTCAGAGTAGCAGTTCCGCCTTTTGCAGCAACTTCAACTCCAGTGACACCTGTTCCGGAAAATTTTGCTTTGGTATCGAAGGCTATATCTTTTACAGCATCACCGGTAATTTTTCCTTTGGCTTTAAAAATGATATCCTTCGGCGTATCCAGTGTAATGCCTTTATCGTCCATCACTATTTTGTTCTTGTTCTGATCTTCCATTGTAATTGATTTTTTGCTGTCATCAATTATTATGGAATTCTTTCCCGGTGTTTCTATTGTTACAATTTTTTTATCATCATCAATGATCAGCTTGATCTTGCTTTTGGTGATCCAGCCTTTTAGCTTGTTTGCTGAATCAGGGGTAAGATCTGTGGGCACTTTATTTTTTTTGCTGTATAGCATTCCAAGAATGACAGGATTGCGAGGATCATCATTTATACATCCAATCAACACTTCATCATCTTTTTCGGGCCTGATAAGTATTCCCCTGCCTGAACCCGCGTCAGCAGAAACCATTCTTGCCCATACACCTTGTTCACTTTGACTGATAAGAGGAATGCGGACTCTTACACGGAATTGGCCACCTTCAGAATCAACAATGTCAGTAACGATCCCTGTAACCAAACCATTCATGGCTCCTAAAAGACCGGCAGAAGGTTTGTCTACGATATTCTCATATTTCTCATAAAACCATTCCTGTGAGAAACCGAAATTGATATCGGTGTACCAGGTGCTATTTATGGAATAGCTATTTGTAACTGCAGACACAAATGCAAATCCGTTAAAACGTTTTCCAACTCCACCGAGCTTGATTACATCTCCCGGTTTTACTTTATTAGTTCCATATATCCGGACACGTCCTTTTATTTTAGCCATGCGGCTACGCAATAATTTTGCGCTTGCCCATGCTTTTAGTTCCGTTTTTAAAAGCTGGCCGGGATGTTGCAATAAAAAATCCTTTACTCCCAGCACTTCTGATTCCTTTTTACCTGTCAGATTCCCTTCTTCTTTTATAATTGCGGGTTGTTTTGCCTTTTTCTCTACAACTTCCTGTTTAGAATAATCCCAGAATTTAGCAGTAACATCTCCATACTCATCACGTGCATCCATTTCCGCTTCGAAGTCAATCATGTTGTCGCCGTAAACAAGAATAACCGGTAGACCCTGTGGTGTGAAGGTTGGTTTCTTCACATTTACCTTTCCATCCTCCACAAAAATCAATAATCCATTTGCTTCGGCCCGCATGGCCATAAAATCCCAATCAGTGCAATAATACTGCACCATCTCCTTGTGCGAAGTGGTTGTAGTATCTACAGTTCCCGATACTCCATTTGCTGAAGTAAGAGCGCTGATGATATCGCTATCTGTTTTATCGTTATAATATTTATTTTTCCGATCGATAGTCATCTTTATACTCTTGTCACGCATTTCCAGCATCAGTGTAGAAGCTCCATCCAACGGAGCTTTTATAGCGTGACGGATAATTATACCTTCGAAAATTGTTTTTTCCTTTTGGTCATACCCGGCTTTAATTACTACATCTTTTCCGGGTATAAAATCCATTTTATCGCTCAATACAAATTTTTGTGCTGCCGCTGAACCATCATATAATACAACTTCTGCTACCGGAACACGATTCACATGTTTGTTCACCATTACAGAAACAATTCCATATTTGGCTGTGACGTCTTTTCCGCCTATCAAAATCGTGAACGAAGAATTTGCTTTCGTTTTTAGAGTGCCGGCTGCCATTTATTCCTCGTCTTTTTTGATAGGTGGAAAAATCAATACCTGGCCGGGAACCAGCTTCCGATAGTTTTTTAAATCATTGGCTTCCGCAATCTGCAGATAATAAGAATCATCATTGTATTCCTTCTGTGCAAGATTATAAATAGTGTCGCCGGCTTTTACTGTGTATGTCTTTGTTACATCAGGAGAAGAAAAGAAATTTTTGATATTCGCTAAAAAAGAGTCAGTTGCATCCTGCGTAAAGGTTGCGTCAATTGTGGCCCGTAATGGTCTTCCGTTTCTGTCGAATAAAGTATAGGATACTGTAGCTCCAGATAATTTACCTTCAAAATACAATCCAGCGCCCCAAAGAATTTTCAAAAAATTAGGAGTGTGGGATATTGGATTAGGAAATTTTGTGATAGCAAAAAAAGCAGCAACCATTACATCAACTCCACCAAGATTCTTTGCAGTTTTTGTCAAGGCCGATCCAACCACTCCCGATCCTGGTGATGCCCCTGTTGCATCCAAGAGAATTTTGATATTTAAAGTGTCGTTGTCCTGATATTTATATTCCAATTTTCCAGGAGTGCCATCAGATGTTTGCTTTTCCGAAAATTTTAGATTGTTGGTCTTCGTAAACGATGTAGGATTGTACATGGCAACAAATGGAACGCCAGTCGGGACCAATATTGACTTTACAGTTCCACCGAGATCGACTTCTGTCTTGACAAAGGGAATGATCGTCACTTTTGCCAGCGCCTTATTTGCATTAAAAATTGAAACTGCCATAACTATCTGTCTTTTTTATCAGTCAACATTCGCTTCAATTGTTCCAACATTTGAGCATTAAATTCAGAAGTCTCATTTGCAGACTTCGAAACTTTTTTTGCTTCGCTTTTATTTGTCGTCCCCTGAGAATCCACCCAGGCGCGTACGATTAATTCTTTTACTTCGATCGGCATATCAGACGCGTGTTGGTGGTTTTTGAGCTTGATTACTTGCAGGTAATCCGACCCTTGTGAAATACTGGTAGGATAAAACAATGGTTTCGGTTGCGATTTTTGTTCCACCCATTGCATCAAATCCTTCAATGTTCCACTCCTTGGGCCATGCATTCCGGAAGAGCCATTGTTCAAGAGGAGTATGTTCTGCTGTCATCAGCGTTACGGTCACATCTCTCGGATCAAAACTGAAATTCTGAATTGCATCATTGAACCAACCGATAAGCGAAGACCCGATCAGCATTCCCCGCTTCAACGTCAGATCGCCATAGTCGATGCGATCCGGAAGGTGGTGTGTAAATGTATTTTCACCACCTTCCATGTGAGGAGTCATTTTGATCTTCGCATTAAGTCCATCCACACTTTGAAAACCGATTTCTCCTTTGAAACCCTGGATCTCAACTTTAAAGTGAAAGCTTACTGGTGGATATGCCTGACTAGCCATAGTTCAATTCGTTTAATTCAGAATTAGTTTGCTTCTACCACCCACGATTCGCAGCAGAGCTCAATGCTCTCAGTAGAGACTTCGTTTCCTGTTGATTTCAAAGAAGGACCTTCGATCTTGCAAGGCCATGCATTGCTCACTGTCCAGGTAAAAACCGGCGCATGTGTTTCATCCAGCAATTTGATTGTGATCGTGCGGCGATCTGGTTTGTTCAGGTTTACCGCATTCAGCCACTGCCAGAATTCATTGTCGCCACGGAACTGTCCACGCTTCAATGTAATGTTGTTGTATTTCTGCATACCCGACATTTTTGTGACGAAGTATTGTGGCGAAACACCTTCGCGGTATTCAATTGCCTGAACTTCATGTGTAAGTCCGGTTACTTCTGTAAAACCGATTCGTGTACCGTTCCACTCTACTTGAAAATGAAACACCGGTAATGGATAAGCTTCTGTAGCCATTGCTATTTTGTTTTTGAGTTATTACTTAGTTAAAATTTTGAATTTGGTTTTGATGTCAGGGTTACGCTTCCTGGAGCTTATGCATGAACTGGAGGACGATGAATTCTGCAGGACGAACAGCTGCCATTCCGATTTGAACGATGAGCTTGCCTTCGAGAATGTCTTGTGCTGTCATGGTTTCGTTGAGACCAATGCGAACAAAGAAGGCCTGTTCGGGTTTATCTCCTGCAAGAGCGCCTTGTTTCCAGAGATCTGTGAGGAAATTGGTGATAGAGCCTTTCAAGCGCAACCATGTATTCTTATCATTTGATTCAAAGACGACAAATTCGCACGCTTTCTTAATCGATTCCTCAGCCATGATGAATAAGCGACGCACAGGAACATACCGCCATTCGTTGCTGTTTCCGTCCAGTGTACGGGATCCCCATACCAATGTACCGCGGCCAACAAATGCCCGGATTACATTAATGGATTTTCCGGAAGTCGCATCTACGTTTAGTAATCCTTGCTGCGCTTCAGTAATTGGAACCGTTGGTCCGAAAATAGAATTCACACTTACATTTGCCGGCGCTTTCCAAACACCACGGTCATTATCGACAGCCGCATAGATACCTACCATTGCAGAAGAAGGTGGAAGAGTTACGTGAAAAGTGCTGTTGATATTGGCGATGACCTGGTTGTAAAGAGCAGGATTTAAAGTCACAATGGTTGATAATGAAGAAGTGCTTGAAGTGCCATTCTCGATCAGTGTAAGATTAGTACCAGTGGTTTTGATACCAAAATTGAAAACCGAATTTAAAAACGGGGCATAAACAGCGCCGTACTTTAAATTGTTAGCCCCGAATGATCCTCTGAAATCTTCAACATCACCGCTAGGGCTGAAATCCATTGTATTGGCAGGATAATCAAAAACGCCGAACCTGTCCTGCAACTTTGCGCATTGCGAAAGCGTATCCTGTACGAAGCGGCCGTAATCCGCTGAATCATTGACCATATCAGGGCAAAGAATCAATGTAGGCTCGTCTACTTTTTCAAGCTTGTCAAGAGCAATTTTGACGTTAGCGTATGTAATAGAACCTGCAGCATACAGGTCTACAGAAATTACATAACATGGTCCTCCGCCATTTGCAAAATATAATTGCATGGCATAGTAAAGAATAAAAGGGCTTTGACTTGTAAGTTGCGAAACAATGGAACGGGTATTAGGAGTTACCAATATATTGTCAACGACAGTCGCTGTGAATGCTTCCAGGTTAGGGCCGCCAAATAAAGAAACGAACTCCGTGAATGAACTTACACGTGTCGGAAGATTTCCGGTAGGTTGTTTCTCGGTGTACCCGATAAACGCAGGAATAGCTGTTGCGACCGGCGTAACAGATGGGGCAAACACAGGAACTTCCTGTATATATACGCCCGGTGTGGTGAATGATAGTGCCATATTGTTTTAATTAAGTTGTATGTGAATATTATGCTTCCTGGAGTTTGTGTTCGAATTGGAGAATGATAAATTCTGCGGGCCTTACAGCGGCCATACCTACCTGTACAATCAATCTTCCTTCGAGAATATCCTGCGCAGTCATTGTTTCACCAAGACCGACTTTTACAAAAAAGGCCTGCTCTGGTTTATCTCCGGTGAGTGCACCATCCCTCCACAAGCCAGTTAAAAAGTTTCCGATCATTCCTTTCACACGGATCCAGGTATTTTTATCATTTGGTTCGAACACCACAAATTCTGAAGCTTTTTTGCAGGACTCTTCAGCCATAATAAACAACCGGCGAACATTGACATAACGCCATTCGTTATCATTACCTGCAAGCGTACGTGCTCCCCAAATAAGATTGCCTCTTCCAACGAAATTCCGGATTGCATTGATCGACTTTCCACCGGTTGCATCGATGTTAAGTGGCCCCTGCGCTTCATCATTAATCAAAATGGAAGGTTCGATCACAAGATTTACACCCACATTAGCAGGCGCTTTCCAGACGCCCCTGTCATTATCCACGGCTGTATATATACCTGCCATAGCTGCACTCGGGTAAAGCGTAAGTTTATAGGTAGTTCCATCCAATACCGCTTTAATATCATTATAGAGCTGGGTATTTTGTTTATTGTCAACACCAGGCGCAACTGGCGGCGTAACGAATGTTGCTGAAGCTGCAATGGTAAAGTTTCCTATTAAACCACCGGTCTTTGAAACAATAGTTACAACATCTGCCGCCACCTTAGCATACACCAATCCGCCCAGTATCGGATGAGTGTTGATTGTATTGGTGATATTAAGAGCAGTATCGTCGTCAATGCCGCCGATTTTAAATTCATCTGGAGACGCAGGTGTCGCGCGTCCTGTCAGCGTAACAGCAATAGGCGCTTGGGTGATTGTGACAGTATCTCCTGCCATGACACCCATGGGCGTCAGTGTTGTGTATGCGCCAACCCCATTTTTCACCGCATACAAATTGTCGTTGGGAGCGGCATAAGCGGCAACTGCAGTGATAGTCACTTCGTCATCTTTATAAAAACGACTTATAGGAGTTTTCAGGCTTGGGTAATAAGCCGCACCGTATTTCAGGTTATCTACTCCGACATTGCTTGTCCGGAAATTCGATGCATCTGTAGTAATGTTGCCCGTATCCTGTACATCAAAAATCGAAAAACGATCCTGAAGGTTTTTGCATTGCAAAAGCATAGCAGTATACACAGCGAGGCGATCAGAATTAGAAAGATTGATTGCCTCAGGAGTAACCAGCAGGGTTATTTCATCTGCTTCTTCTGCTTTTGTAAGCGCGGTTGTGAACGCTCCAGAGCTTCCAAACGGAGTTAAAGGGGAATAATCGCCGGTTGAAATGATGTAACATGCACCTCCCCCGTTTCCAAAGAACATCTGCAGATTGTAATACAAATTAAAAGCAGTAAGCGAAACTGTAACAGTTAAGTTAGATCCATTCACAGAATATGCTTCGTGTTTTGCACCACCAAAAGTGGTTTCATACTCCAGGAGTGAAGTGATCCTTGTTACTTTATTCACAGGCCCTTTTTCGGTAAAACCAATAAAGGCGGGAACTGCCGTCGCAACAGAAACAACTGAAGACGGAAGAGTTGATATTTCCCTGATATACACCCCAGGTGTGGTTGGATTAAGTGCCATATTAATTCAGATTTGGTTTTTTATTTTATGTTTTCTTTTTATTTCAGATAATTATTTCCCGATATGAAATATCAGTTTGTGAAAACTTCAGCTGCTGTTGTAGTTCCTGTTCATGTGTCTGTTTAAACGATTACAAAAATTTCTGAAATTCCGGAGGTGATCGTCGGCGGTAGCTGGGCTGCACCCAATTGATCCGAATCAACACCGTTAATATTTGCATTGGCAATACCATTTATCACGGGAGATGCGGTTCCATCCGTTTTCCAAACAGCAAGATTTGGTAAGGTCTTTTCACTAAACGGAATTGGTGCGGATGACTCAACAATCACTGGCTTCACACCATTGATTGTCATTAATGTGGTAGGATTTCCGTAAGGCGGAGTAGCCGGATTAACAGGTGTGAAAGTGTGATTACCGTCTGCATCTATCACAGCGAGATCAAAAGATGTAGTATCAATCGTTTTCGGTACGATATAATATCTCCACTTGGTGGAACGGGCCACAAACGGGTAATTAAATGTTCTGAAGTCATTCGGGTTTACCGATGAATCGTAAAGCCTGGCAGCTACATCAAATTTGATGCTGATTACTCCAAAAACATTTTGAGAAAGCAGATCACCGTCCAGGTAAAAATCAGAAGAGTTGATCTGCGTAAGTGTTCCGGTGTTATACGCTGTTATCGTGTAAAAACCTTTAGGCTGTTGTGAAATATTTATTTCCAGGCTATAACTGTTTGTGCTTGCACTGTATGGAACGTTCGTCGCCGAAAATACAACAACAGCGCCGCTTTTGACCACAACATCTGCATTTAAAACGCTGGCAGGATTTGGTTTGAATGCATACGTAAACACTGCCGGGCGAAGCATGTTGGCTAATGATCCGTCAAGCAGCTGACCGAGCGGGTTACCCACACCACCTGCAGTTTTATCGAGTATCACTATTTTTTCACCGCTATAAGTCTTGGATCCCAAATTCAGATTAGTGATCGTTGTGAATTGAGGAACAGAATTTGATTTCAAACGCACACCAAAAACAAACTCAGCACCATTATCAACTTTCACTAATGGCTCCACCACATTCGAACCGTTCCTGTACGCCTTATAAAAAACAAAAAGTCCTTTAAGCGTTCGTAGAAAACGCATTCGCCCTCTCTGCATCAGCGCTTCCGTTTCAGCTGTAGGGAAAATTTCAAAATCAGTATTGACCTTAAATTCATTACCCGCCGGCGAAGATGGCGATGTATAGATATAGAAGTCGTGTGACAACTCTACAGCAAAAGCTTTATTATATATAGTTAAACTCATTTTCCTTAGCTCTGTGAAGTTGAAAGATCAATACTCGTGATCGGCTGCTGTGAATCAAGCAACCGTTTTTCCTGGTAAGTAAGCATTCGCACTTTGTAAAGCACCGAAGGCAAATATTTTGCTCCCACCACATTCCAGAAATTGTATTGCTGCTCGAATGAGGAGGAATATAATTCGACCACCAGCTTTGTAATTGGCAGCTGAAGTGCAGGCGAATTATCGGGAGTGAAAACATATTTTCCCTGGAAAAAACGTATGACGTACGAAAGCTGCTTTAATCCTTCACCATAAATTCCTGTTACGTTTGTTGTTCCGCCTGCAACACCTGCTGCAAAATTTGCGCTCACCAGGATATATAAGTTGAGCTTCAGATTCGGATTGTAATGCTCAATGTTGCCCTGCTCATTACGGAATGAAGTCTGCTGGTCTTTGAACACACGCTCTTCTTCAATATTTATTAACGACAAACCCAGCGACTGCGGAGGAATTGCCCAATTACCATCCTCTGCTGCCACATTTGTCAACACAATCTCTGTCGTCGTGCCGGAGATCGGCAGGTTCTGGAGATTGAGATAGGCATTTATCTCGTTCGTTAAAAACTCAAGCGCTGTATCAATCATTTTCGCTTCTGAATATTAATACAATCCATAATTCGTAATGTTCACCATTGCAAGCGCGACATCTTCCAATGTATCGCCGCTGCCATCTGTAACAGGATAATTTCTTTCGGTAAATCCGTTTGCAGAATAAGCTGTTCCGTTTCTCGCCAGCAGAAAATCGTTTATTCCCTGATTTCCATCTTCCATTGTTCCCACAATGCCGCCTTCGTATAATTCAAGCAAACCTTCTTTTACTACATCGTAAAATGTTTTCAAAGCATTTTCGGAGCCGATCTTGCTGAATAGAAATATCCGCAACATCTGCACTCTTCCGGTTGCTTTGAGCCAGCTGCCGCGCGCCTCCCTGTTATTCACATCGAAGCTGATTGCAATATTCATGCGTTGCTCAGCATCCGGAACCAATGCAGCCAATTTTACACCAGGCACTTTGCTGAGCATATAGTTGCAGGCAATCATTTTTTCAGCAGCGTTCAGGTCATTCCAATTTGCATCGAGATCATTATCCGTTTTCTCCTCCACAAGCTGCCTGATCTCACGCGATAAACATTTCCAGTCTTTAAAACCAAACGCGGAGCCGATTAAATTGCGTCCGTACTTGTCCCAGTTTTCTATTGTAGAAATATCGGCATAGTCAGCAGGAAGCACTTCGGCTACAACGTGCGAGTCCTTCAAATCGCCAGTGCAGCGATTAGTCTCTTCTATCCAGTTATTATATTGTCCGAGTTTCATAATCTACAGCTATATTTTTGTGAGACTAAAACGTGGACGACGGAAAGAAACCACACCGACAGCTGTTGGCCTGTTTATTTCAATGAGAAAAGTATGCGATCCGGCAGTAATTCCGGTTGTTTGAACAAATCCACGCATAGCAACAAACCGGCCTGCCACACCGGGCTTCGATGCGCTTTCTGAAATAATTGCTCCATCCAGCGATACTCTCGCACCGGCATCACCGGCTGCTACGCTGGACCCGATTTCATAATACCAATCCACCAGGTATGTTCCTGCATCAACAAGTGTAAATATTTTTGTATAAGCTGTGCTGAATACCGTAGATGATGAAGCTGGCAGTGGCGGTGTAATCACTTCATTTGAAAAATATACCTTCTGCGATAATTGCTGATCGTTCGTTACATTGTTCAAACCCAGATCAGTTTTTGAAACAGTCACATTCGCTGTTAACGGATGTCCGTTCACCGTTCGTGTATCAGGAACAGGAACATATCCAAGCGCATTCTGTTTTGCATTCAACTGTGTCTGCACCGAAGATGAAAGTCCGGACAAATAACCCAACTCCACAGGTGTGACGGATGACGATTGTAAATTTTTAGAGCTGTCGAGGTATAAAGTTGTCGAGGCTGTCAGTGCATTAAAATTCGTAATGAAAGAATTAATCTTCAGCGTTTCTGAAGTCACTTCTGCCTTCCCGTCCGATCCTATGGTGATACTTGAAGCTCCGCTGTTATTTTTAAGATGAACAAGCGCATTCGTAATTGAAATGCTGTTGCCGCCACCGTTTTTGAAAAGTATCTCTCCGTTTGTATCCCCACCTGGCGTAACGGAGAATTCCCCATAACCTGATCGTCCAAGTGTAACTTTGCCGGGATCCATTGTCAACATTGCCTCTGCACCTGCTCCACCATCTGTAGAGATGAGCACACTATCGGCTCCGCCAAAATCAATTTGTGATTTACCGGGAACAATGCTTCTGAAAACTTTTCCTGAATCGAGCACCACACCATCTGCTTCGTTCAATATAGAACCATCCGCAAGTGTGTTTGAGCTGTCGGCAAATGAATAATAATTAGGAGTAAGCGTGATCAGGTTTTGTTTGGCTGTTAGTTCTGCATCGGTAATATCACGCAGCTGCACTACTGCATCCTGCACATTTGTAGCAGTGATGCTTCCGTCGGGCGCGAAATAAACATCGGTCGCGTTGACTGGTGTCTGCGAATTATCGACCTTCTCCCATTTTGTTCCGTTGAAAATTATCCAGTCACTGACGGCCCATTCGCTGATTCCGTCGATAGTAGTAGTTCCGGCTATCGAGACCACATAATAAAATCCTTTGGTGCCGGTACCGGTTGCAAGCGCCGGAACATTTGCCTGTGCATTCCATGTACCTGTGTAAACGGTAGCACCGAGTGAAGCAAGCACCTGCCATTTTCCGGGATTAAAAGTGCCTGTTGTATTTGCGATACACTGGTAAAGCGAATTGCTGTACACCATTGTATCGCCAATGAAATAAGTTTTTGAAGGGTCGTACGTGCGTAGTCCGAGCAGGTAACGATCGTCAATAATGTTGGCGGTTGAATCAAGCAGCGAATCGAATTGTCCTTCTGTAGGTCGATCGCCTCGCATAAAATATTGTTTTAGAATAGTGCGGGGTAAAACGGGCATTTGGGTCTGGGGGGTTTGGGTTACGACATTGGGGGAATTGCCTTTACTTATATAGGGGAAACTATATGTAGTTTTTACTGATGGGGTTATATAATTCAAATGCGTCAAGACTGCTCTTTATATAGTAGAAGTGTGAACTGTCCCAAAGTTGCTTCAAAAAAAACGGGAATTCTTGGACAAATTTTCGTGTTTAGCCAACACTTTATTTGCGAAATCAATTTTTAACTACCTGATAATGAAAGAACAAAGCCTCCCAAAAAAGCTCAAAAGTTACAGTATGGGAAATTTGGCACGGTGAAAAAAAATGTGAAAAAAGGGGGATTGGAGGGAATGCGGGGATGTTGAGGATGATAAAAAGTGATTGAAAAGTCAAAAATGAATTGGAAAAGAATTTAAATCTCAGCGATTAAGCGGGCGGCAGGAGTTGAAACTTTGGAAGAGGTAAAGTTCTTTCCGCCTATGCTCTGATAATTTTTATTCGCCCAGCTTTCGAAAACACTTCCACATTAATCGAATTGCTTTTTAGAAGTTTTTAGTAAATATAAAATCCAAACCTAAAACACTCAACGTTCTAATGGTTTGGATTTTAATAAAACAGAAAACTAAATTTTCACTCTTTCACATAAGG
>JALYQL010000017.1 GCA_030855855.1 Bacteroidota bacterium
AGTGTTTGTTTTTTCTTCGATGGAGATGAATTCCGCTATTCTCAACGGACGTATGACCGGCTCTGATGGCATGGCGCTTTCGTATGCTGCTATTTATGTAAAAGGAACTTCGCAAGGCACCACAACAAACGACGAAGGTTTTTACACACTTGATCTTGCTCCTGCAAATTATACGCTCATCTTCCAGGCGATGGGTTATGCGCAGAAGATTCTGCTGGTCGACCTTTCTTCGGGGAATAAAACGCTGGACGTAGTTTTACAGCCGACAACTGTTCAATTGACCGAAGCAGTAATCAGTGATGGCGAAGATCCTGCGTACCCGATTATCCGGAGCGCTATAAAAAAGCGAAAGTTTTACCTGCAGCAGGTGGAAGCATATTCCTGCGATGTTTATATCAAAGGTTTGCAGCGAATCACTGAGCATCCTGAAAAGATCATGGGAATTGAAGTTGATCCCGATGGAGAAATTGATACCGTATCGGGGATTGTTTATTTATCCGAATCTGTTTCCAAATATAATTTCAAGCAAACCGACAAGATCAAAGAAGAAATGGTTTCGTCAAAAGTCAGCGGCGATAACCAGGCATTTTCATACAATCGCGCTTCGGACATGATGTTTAATTTTTATGAAAACGTTATTGAAATTGAAGATCTGAGTGAAAGAGGATTTGTTTCCCCGATTGCGAATGACGCGATGCTGTTTTACCGTTACAGAATGGTGGGAACAATTTTGGAAAATGATTCGATGATCAATAAGATCGAAGTAATTCCGCGCCGCAAAACAGATCCTTGCTTTCGTGGATATATCTATATCATGCAAAATTCGTGGAGAATTCATTCCACTGAATTGTATCTCACAAAAGACGCGCAGATCGATTTCGTTGACACGCTCATGATCAACCAGACATTTGTTCCTGTCGAGAAAGATATCTGGATGGTGTTCATGAATAAATTCACTTTTGATTTCGGTTTTATGGGATTGAAAGGAAATGGATTTTTCGTTGGCGTAAACAGGAATTACATTATCGATCCTGATTTTCCGAAAAAGTTTTTTGATAATGAGGTGATGCATGTAAATGATGACGCCAATCTCAAAGATTCTGTCTACTGGGGCGACGCCCGCCCGATCCCGCTAACGGGTGAAGAAGCCTTTGACTATCACAAGCGCGACAGTATCATGCGGGCGCATAACACTGAAGCGTATCTCGATTCTATGGACCGCGTGGGCAACAAGCCAAAGCTCATGGAAATTCTTTTCAGCGGGTATTATTATGAACGCCGTTACAATCATTTCAGCGTGGGACTTTCTCCTGTAGTTACAGCAGTCAGCTATAACACTGTGCAAGGTGTGAGAACAGGCGTCGGAATTGACATGAGCAAAAGATGGGAAAACAGGAAATGGCTAAATGTGAACCCGGCATTCTCCTATGGTTTTTCGAATAAACGCTTCTATGCCGATATTGAAATGACTTATTTCTATAAGCCTGTTCGTTTTTCGAGAATTACAGTTGCGGGAGGTGCGGCCACTTCGCAATTCAGCAACCGCGATCCTGTTCCTGTTCCTGTTCTTGTAAATACGCTTTACACGCTTATTGACAAACGAAATTATCTCAAGCTGTATGAGAAAAATTACGCGAACGTTGATTGGATTTCAGAAATTGTAAATGGCATAATCCTGAATGCCGATGTAGAATACGCTCAGCGGAATCCATTAAAAAATACTTCATTTTATTATTGGGGACCTTACCCCGAGCGGCATTTTACATCCAACGATCCGCTTCATCCGCAGGAGTATAATTCGGCAGGCTTTACATCGCACAAATCACTTGAGCTTACTTTGCAGGCTATGATCCGCTACAAGCAAAAATATTATACGCGGCCTAACCAGAAAATTATTCTCGGCTCAAAATATCCGACGCTTGGTTTGCAATACCGCCGCGGAACAAAAGGTGTTTTTGGCAGCGTTACCGATTATGATTTTGTAAAAGCAAGCCTCCGCGATGAATTAAATCTGAAGCTGATTGGAAAATTATCCTATTACGTCGGTGCGGGAAAATACCTTCGTGTGGGTTATCTTCCGTTCATGGATTATTACCATTTCCTGGGAAATCAAACGATCTGGTCCACATTTCCGCAACAAAGTTTTCAATTGCTTCCTTATTATACTTACAGCACGAACGATTGGTTTTTCGAGGTGCATGCAGAACATCATTTCGGAGGATTTATACTGAATAAAATCCCACTCATCCGACGGCTGAAGCTGACAGAAGTTGTAGGAGTGAATTACCTCATGACAGATGCGATTCCTTCTTATTATGAAGTGTATTTTGGTGCCGACAAGCTCGGTCTCATCCGTGTTGATTTTGCTTTCTCCTATATGCAGAATGCGAAAGTCAGCGCGGGATTGCGGATAGGGGTTCGTTTATTGTAAATAATTTTAAAAAGGTTTGCAAAAAATTATTCTCATGAAAAAAAAGAGAAAACATTTACCTGCCATCTGCCGCTTTTTTCTAACTGCGGCTTTCCTTACGCTGCCGGTTTTGTCTTCCGCATTTGTTTACCCGACATTCGAGCAGACATTGCCGAACGGATTAAAAATAATTGTCTGCGAAAAGCCAGGCAATGGATTCGCAGAATTTGAAGTCTGGTACCGGGTAGGCAGTAAAGATGAAAGTCCGGGCATACGTGGAATGGCGCACATGTTCGAGCACATGATGTTTCGCGGCACAAAAAATTTCTCTGGTGTGCAGATGTTGGAAAAGCTCGACAGTGTTGGCGCGAACTGGAATGCATATACCACCTTCGACCGTACTGTTTACCATGAATATCTTCCTGTGAGCGCGATTGAAATGGCGATGATGCTGGAAGCCGACAGGATGGTGAACCTGAAAGTGACGCAGGACATCCTGAATACGGAAAGAGAAGTGGTGGGTGAAGAATACAGGAATGGAATAAGCAACTGGTACCGCAAAATGGAGCAGGACCGTTATGCTTTTTTGTACCCCGCACATCATCCGTATGAAGTGGATGTTATCGGAAACCTCAATGAAATTACTGCGTTCACCGCGCCGCAATGCATGGCCTTCTACGATAAATATTACAGTCCGAATAATGCATTTGTGGTGATCGTCGGCGATGTGAACCATGATGAAATGTTTGCGCTGGCTAAAAAACACTTCGGTGCTGTGACCAAACAATTGCCCGCTGTTGTGGCCGGCGATTCTCCCGACCTGATGAGCTCGCATGTAAGGATTACTGAAATGGAATTGAATTTTCCATTGCAGGATTATTGCTACTCATTTCCGCAGCCTGCAGTAGCTGATAAAGATTTTTTTGCGTTTGATATGTTGATGTCGCTTTTTTTTACAGACGGGAATTCGATTCTTAATGAACGATTAGTTAAAAAAGAGCACAGCGCATTTGCGATTATCCAGGCGAATGAAACCTGGAGCTTGTTTCCTTCACGAACGCAGTTTGATGTATTTATGGCCCCCCAGCCTGGAAATATCAAAGTGAAAAAAGCAATCCGCGAAGAGATGGATCTGGTGATCGCTAATGGATTGCCGCAGGAAAAGATCGATGATTTTATTTCAAACTTCGAAGCAGATGAAATTATGGGCGCTTATTCTTCAGAAGGCATTGCGGCGCAGCTGGGGAATTCCGAATATTATTTCCATGATTTCCATCGCGCTGAAACCATGGTGGATAATTACAAAGCGATAACGCAGGAAGATATCAAACGTGTTGCCGCTGTCTGTTTTTCAGCAGATCATATTGATATGATAAATATTAAGCCGGCTAATTAGCATCCCCTCTTCGCCCGATGCAGCCAGCTTTGTTGTAACATTCATATAGGAACATTTATACGTTGATGATGAAAAAAATATTCTCCCGTTTTCTTTTGCTTCCTGCTTTCATTTTAGTGCTCTCGGCAGGAACAGCTCCGCGCGATCCTTTTCCCGAGGTTGAACGTTACAAGCTTGAAAACGGACTCGAAGTAATCTTCGCTGACTACGGCGAATTGCCTGTAACATCACTTTCTTTCTTTATCAATGTGGGAAAGAAAAGTGAAACACCCGGTCAGCAAGGATTATCAGCGCTAACTGCCAGCTCGTTGATGTTCGGAAGCGAAAAATACAATCGTGTGGAACTTGATCGTATGCTGTACCGCACGGGTGGCGACATCAGCGCGAGCTCGAATAAAAATTTTACGGTGCTCAGCGGGCAGTTTCTTAATAAGAATATTGAAACCGGGGTGGAATTGCTTGCTTCGGTTTTGCTGCATCCCGCTTTTCCGCAACAGGATATTGATGAGCAGAAAAATTTTGAGCTCTCACAAAACAAGCCTGCTAAAATGGACATCGGTGCGCTCGCTGAAATGTATGGTGACTATTTTACGTACGGCGCTGATCATCCGCTTGGCCGCCATTATTATGAAGCGCAGTATAAAAAGATCACCATTGCAGGCATGAGGGAATTCTACAGCTTTAATTATACGCCCGGAAATACCAAGCTGGTGATCACTGGCAAGTCTGACCGCGGGCAGATGAAAAAACTGATAGAGAAATTTTTCGGCGCGTGGACTGCTGAGTTCGGGGAAGTGAATGGCAGCTCGTATGATATTCCTGCGATCAAAACAAAAGAATATGCTTTCATTCCGAAGGAAGGTGCGATGCAGGCGTGTATTTCCTGGTTTAAAAAAGGCCCGGCAGCAGGAAGTAAAGATGTTCCTGCTTTTTTACTGGCTAATGCCGTTTTTTCTGATCACCTCGGAAATGAAATTCGTGAAAAGCGTGGCTACACGTATGGAATCTACAGCTCATTCAGCGAATCGCAGAACGATGAAATTTTCCGTGCCCGCACGCAGGTGAGGAGCGAAGTGATGTATGAAACGATGATGGCCTACGATGAAGTGCTGGCAGATTTTTATAAGAATGGCGCGACAGAAAAAGAACTGCGCAAATTTAAAACAATGCTCAAAGCCGACATCCTGAGTCTTGAAGAACCCTCTGGTTTTGCCATGTTGATCAATCCGTGGGTATACCGCGATTATTCAAAACGCAAAACGTATCTACAGGAGCTGGATGCAATTGACATTCCGGCGTTGAACAAGATTATCAAAAAATATTTCACCGCTGATTCATACAAACTCATTATTGCAGGTAATGAAATTGCGTTGGCCGGACAGCTTGCTAAAATTAAAAATCTTCAGAAGCTGACTCCTTCTGTAATAGAAACCATGGAATAGAAACCACAAAAAAATCTGAATTGAAATGATAACCCTGATTACAATCTCACTGCGAACTGCGATTGTGATTGCTAAGGACGATAGTGTTATCATGCAGTTCTGATTTCCTTAAATGACGTACATTTGTGTGTTGGGTATGTGAAAATATTCCGCGAACATGTGTAGCGTCTTTGCCGTTTTTAAAGTGTAAAACCCGGTGCCTTTTTAAAAATTAAAAGTTTAATGAAACGAATTATTTTAGTTGGCCTGTTTGCCCTGATTGCGCAGACGGGTTTTTCAAAATTTCTTTCCGATTCAACTCTGAACAGAAAAAAAGGATCATTTTACATGTTGTGGGGATACAACCGGGAAGTGTACACCAAAAGCACGATTCGTTTTCAGAACGATGGCGATCCCACAAAGTTCAATGAGTATGGAGTTTATGATTTCACATTATATAATGTTACCGCGCATGACCGTCCGGGTTTTGATGCGATTAAAGATGTGATCAATTTTACAGTTCCGCAGTTTAATTTCAGAATCGGTTATTACTTTAATAATGATAAGGATTGGGGATTGGAATTAAATTATGATCATCCGAAATATGTGGTGACTGATTACCAGACTGTGCATATTGAAGGCACTATTTTGGGTCAATATGTGAATAAGGACACACTGTTGGATCCGCGTTACATTCATTTTGAACACAGCGACGGTGCGAATTTTGTGATGCTGATGGCGATGAAGAGATGGAAGCTGCAGACAAAAAACGGAAAACACAACATCGGCTTTGTTTTTAAACCGGGGCTTGGATTTGTTTATCCCCGCACGGATGTTACGCTTTTTGGCAACCAGATAAATAACAACTGGAAAATTGCCGGCGTGATCATAGGTATTGAAGGAACAGTGCGTGCAGAATTATACCGGCATTTTATTGTGGAGTTTGCGGGAAAGGTTGCCGGTGCGAATTATATTAACTGTTTGGTGCAGGGAAAAGGAAACGGAAAGGCTTCCCAAAAATTCGGAACGTTGGAAGGTATTTTATCTGTAGGTTATCAATTTGACTGGGGACACATGGGCAGGCGATGTGATTTTATCTGGTAGTGATGTTGCTTGTCGACTTCGATACATTTTTCGCTTATCGGTTGTGTAAGGCTACGCACGGAAATTTCTTAAGCGAAAAACGCTCAGTCTGACAAGAAGAAAATTCTCTCTTGTCAGAC
>JALYQL010000052.1 GCA_030855855.1 Bacteroidota bacterium
CCGATGCTTCGCTTCAATACCAGAATACAGAAGAAGAATTATACATCATCGTGATCGATGAGCCTTCAAAGGAATTTGTTGCCGGTTTTAAAAAAAGTAAAAGCTGGGACGAATCGTTGACCAATGCCGAAAACTACAGGAAAATACAGGTAGCCACGCTTACAAAAGGTATTAAAACGAAAGGCAAGCCGGTAGTTCAAAGCACCAGGGCTGGTTCCCTTCCAATGGAAATTGTTGATTTTACAGGGAAAGTAAAAGGTATTGATTTTCCGATTGCCTATAAGCTCGGCTTTCTTGAATGCGACGGAAATCTTTACATGATCATGTCGTGGACACTGCAGGAAAAGAAAAGTTTCCATAATGCAGAAATGGAAGAAATGCTCCGTTCGTTCAGATCAGAAAAGTAAAACGCCCCTCATTTCCCCTTTGACAGACACCTTAAATTCCTATATTTACCCCTCAAACACTTACAACCCAAAACCAAAACCATGATGTCAAAATCTACCGGAATAGTAGTCGGCGCTTCGTTATTTGCATTCGTAATGTTTTCATCCTGCGGAGGGATGATGGGCAAAGGAGGATCCGATTCTGCTTCAATCAAAGAAGCTTTAGATAAAGCGATCGCTCAGAATGATGAAAATATTGTCGGAACCGGTGGATACAAAATCAGCATTCCAAAGCACTTGTCGGTTTCCAAAGACCTGAATGATGATGCTTCATTACAATACCAGGATACTTTAAAAGAGCTTTATATTATTGTTATTGATGAACCTAAAACAGATTTCATCAAATCATTTTCTGAGCCTGAAGTGAATGAATACGATGACAAGCTGACGCCGGAAAAAAATTACCGTATTGTTCAGATGAAATCGCTGATGGAAAAAGTGACGCTTCGCGGCGAGCCCGTCGTTAAAAAAGCAACCATCAATGGTCTTGATGCTGAGATTGTTGATTTCACAGGATCTGTGCCGAATGTTGACGCGGAAATTTATTACAAGCTGGCATTTATCGAAGGAACCAAAAACCTTTATATGGTAATGACCTGGACACTTGATTCAAAAAAAGACAGCAACTCCGAAGAAATGGACCAGATGATCCAGTCGTTCAAATTGGCTAACTAGATTTTAAGAATATTTTTCAGAAGCCCGCTCTGACTTTGTTGGAGCGGGTTTTTTAATGGGGTGAGGAAATTGGGGTAAATGTGTTGAAAATGTTGGGCGTGCCCCATGAAGTATGCGCTGCGCTCCACTTCATAGGTCGCGCTATCCGCTCCAAGTCCTCTCCCGGCTGAGCCGGGGTCCGGGCTTTCCGCTACTATCGCTCACGCAAAAAAAACTGTTGGACGATTAATCCTTTTTTATTTTATCTGCGTAATCCGCGAAATCAGTGGCAACCAATACTGCCGCGAATTGCACAGATATGATTTAAAGTATTAAAAAAACAGAAATTCAAATTGAGACGCTATTTGATTACTCATTTCCAATTTCTATTTTCCCCCTTACCTATTTTCCCAATTTCCCCTTTTTTCTCCCCCCAATAGTTACCTTTACCCCCGCTTAATCTTCCCGCAACAAAATGAATACTTCTTCCCTCGCAGAAATTGAATCAACACCAGAAATCATGACCTTTCAGACCATTATCACTTCACTGGAAAACGGCATATTCACCATTACCATTAACCGCCCCGACAAGCTCAACGCGCTTACCCAGCAAACACTACGCGACCTTCGCTCTGCAATTACGGAAGCACGCACAAATGACGGCGTAAAAGGAATTATCATCACCGGTGCGGGAGCGAAAGCTTTTGTAGCGGGTGCAGATATTTCTGAATTCGCAGGTCTTGATGCAAAAGGCGGAGAAGGATTTGCCGAGAACGGACAAGCTATTTTCCAGGAAATCGAAACATTTCCAAAACCCATCATCGCCGCGGTGAACGGATTCGCGCTTGGCGGAGGTTGCGAATTAGCAATGGCCTGCCACATGCGTATCGCTGCTGAAAATGCAAAGTTCGGTCAGCCCGAAGTAAATCTCGGTTTAATTCCGGGCTACGGCGGAACACAGCGACTCACACAACACATCGGCAGAGGCCGCGCCACAGAATTGCTCATGACCGGCGACATCATCGACGCGAGCGATGCGTACCGCGTAGGTTTGGTAAATTATCTCGTTCCTGCAGACCAGCTCATTACAAAATGCACTGAAATTTTAAACCGTATTATTTCCAAAGCGCCCGTTGCCGTTTCCGAGATCGTGAAATGTGTGGATGCGTATTACAGCGAAGGCGTCGACGGAATGAAATTCGAAGTTGAAGCATTCGGCCGTTGTTGCGACACAGAAGATTTCAAAGAAGGCACAACCTCTTTCATGGAAAAGAGAAAGCCTAAATTCAGCGGCAAGTAAATTTCTTCCGAAACTTTACAGGATAAAAAGAAAAAAAATCTCCTGATCGCAGCGGCAGTAAAAAAAGCGGCGGCGGCAGTAAAAAAGTGTAAAGTAAAAAAAGGATGTGGTTTCGGTCACATCCTTTTTTTGTTGCCTTTTCCAGCGTCACAAAGAAATTCTTTTGTCAAACCTGATTTTCGCCCGGAAAAGCCGCGTGCGGAGCAAGAAAAAACGGATTGGGCGATGGAAGTTTTCTTTGGCGTTTTTCATTGCCAAATCCTTCATTGCGGGGCAATGAAGATTAGCAATTATCCGGCTTGAGCCAAACATGAAAGCGCGGCTTCGCTTAATAACAGTGCCTGCGCGCTTGAAGTACGGGAAGGATGGCACAAAAGAAAAGCCCCATGAGAAACTCATGAGGCTTTCTTATAGCAAAGAATAAATTAGTCTTTGTAGAATGTTTTCTCTTCGTCTTTATCGAAGAAGAAGCTGATATCCTGGTATTTTTTGATGAAGGCTCTCAACTCAGTAGAATTTGCGAATTCTTCTGTGATGTTGTCTGTTACACCTTTAAGCTTCAGACGGTCTCCGCCTTTGTTCTCCAATTTGTAGATGTAATATTTAGGATCTGAAGAAGAAGATTCTGTTTCTTCGTAAACATTCAGGTACTCAACATCTCCGCCGATATTGGATACAAATCCAACGTATTTAGTTGGCTCGTCATCACCTGATTTTTTCTTTTTTACAATTTTGTATTTATTGCCTTCGATTTTGAAGTTGTAAGTATACTCTTCCTCAGACCGTTCTTCGAAATCGCCCGTGTTAGCCTTGTCAACTTTCGCGTTCGATGCATCATCAACGGGGTATTTTGATTCGTAAGGACAGCCCATAAATACGAGACTGAGAGCGCCGAAGAGAACGGCGAATTTTGCAGATTTCATTTTTCTTGGTTTAAGGTTTGAATAAAACAAAGTTAGAATTAATTCTTTCCCGTCATTGGCTCTAATCTTGTTTTTGCGCTTTCCGGGGGAGAAAATCCGCGAATGTTTTGCAAAAACAAGGCCAAAGTTAAGAACGGTGCGATTTGCTGGTATAAATCTGCAGGTTCAATGAAGTGACGCAAACCCACAGTGCAATATTCCGCGTTTTGTTTTATTCCCACCATACCGCATATGTCGTATTCCGGTAGTGTATCAGTTTCATCGTGCAGGTATTTTTGCCACAAAGGCACCAAGACACAAAGAAAATGAAACCGATACACTACCCGTATTCCGTTTAATCAGCCTGTTTCCTGCCTGGTAACCAATTGATAAACTGTATTACTGCCTACTGCCCACTGCCCACTGACTACTGACAACTGCTCTTACGAGCTCAATCTTTCTATTAACCCGCCAACGTGCATAAAAAGCGTTAAACGACCCAAACACGGGCGGTTTTTATGGCAATTTTACATTACGTAATCTATCCGCTTGAACCCTTTAAAAAAGCTTGCAGGACAAACCGCTTTGTATGGACTACCGACAATCCTCGGCCGGACCATCAATTTCCTGCTTGTATTTTTCTTCACGTATGTTTTCAGCGAACCCGGCGATTTCGGATTGAACACTGAATTTTACGCTTACATCTCCTTCCTGAATATTCTTTTCACTTATGGAATGGAAACTGCGCTGTTTAATTTTTCGGTGAAAGAGCCCAACAAAGATCTTGTTTATTCCACCGCCCTGCGATCGCTCGTTGTAACCACAATTATCCTCAGCATTCCTTTTGTTTTTTTCTCCGCCGATCTCGCCGCACTGCTGCGTTATCCCGGCCATTCCGATTTTATCTGGTGGGCCATTCTTATTGTAGCAACGGATGCGCTTACGGCAATTCCATTTGCAAAGCTCCGCCAGGAAAACCGAGCAAAACGATTCGCCTCAATACGCATGATAAATGTGCTTTTGCAGGTGACGCTCAATCTCTTTTTCGTCGGCCTTTGTAAATATTACAGCGAAACACAACCGGGTTCTTTCCTTGGAAACCTGTACAATCCCGACATCGGAATCGGATACGCGTTCATCGCCAATCTTATTGCCAATATCGTTTCAGTGATACAGCTTACTCCTGAATTTCTGCGCATCCGTTATGGCTTTGATTTTTCGCTGTGGAAACGCATGATGGGATATGCATTGCCGCTTTTAATTGTCGGTTTCGGAGGAATGATCAATGAAACGATGGACAGGATATTGCTGAAATATTTATTGCCTGCAGACATTGCAATAACGCAGGTCGGAATTTATGGCGCGTGCTATAAAATCTCCATCCTTATGACTTTATTCGTCATGGCTTTCCGGTATGCCGCGGAGCCGTTTTTCTTCTCGGAGCAAAAAAATGAAAACGCAAAATCACTCTATGGAAAAGTGATGACGTATTTTGTGATCTTCTGCCTCATCATTTTCCTGGGCACAACCATGAATATTTCGTGGATCCAATACCTCATCGGCCCGGATTATCGTGTGGGACTTGGTGTTGTGCCGATTTTGCTGCTCGCCAATTTATTTCTCGGCATGTATTTCAATCTTTCCATCTGGTACAAACTCACCGGCAGAACAAGGTTCGGAATGTACCTCACACTTTTCGGCGCTGCGATCACCCTTACGCTTAATTTCCTCTGGATCCCTTCTTCCAATATTCATTTCGGCGGATATATGGGTTCGGCCTGGGCCACGCTGATCTGCTATGGCACAATGATGGTGATCTCGTATTTCATCGGACAGAAATATTACCCGGTGGAATATAACGTCACGAAAGTCCTCGGTTACCTCGTTTTTGCCATCGCACTTTATTTCGCCGGTGCATTTATTGAAACCGGAAATATGCTGATTGATCTTGCGCTCAAAAATTCAATGCTCCTGATCTACCTCATAGCTGTAATCGTTATTGAAAAACCACGGCAATTGCTCCGCCGTAAACCTTCTTCACCCGGCCCTCTTTCTTGAAAAACCGTACCTTCGCACCATGTTAAATATACCTGTAATCAATCGCTCAAAACACGCACTGCCGGAGTACGCCACTCCACTTTCGGCCGGATTAGACCTGCGTGCAAATCTCGAAGAACCAATTGTTTTAAAACCGCTTGAACGCGCAATGGTTCCTACGGGTTTATTTATCGAATTACCCGAAGGCTTTGAAGCGCAGGTGCGTCCGAGAAGTGGCCTCGCTGCCAAAAACGGGGTTTCTGTATTGAACAGCCCGGGAACAATTGATGCAGATTATCGCGGCGAAATAAAAGTCATTCTCGTAAATCTTTCCAATGATACGTTTACGGTTAATGACGGCGAACGTGTGGCACAATTGGTGGTGGCAAAACATGAACGCGTAAGCTGGAAGCCAACAGAAGAGCTCGCCTCATCCGAAAGAGGAAGCGGAGGATTCGGATCTACCGGAACAAAGTAGTAGTGGGTAATGAGTATTGGGTATTGAGACAATGTTCGAAATCCCGTTGCTTTTTATCAATAAATAATTATCAGAACAAAAACAAAAAATGAAATCATTTACCCAATACCCAGTACTCAATACCCACTACTCCCTCCTATGAAAATTATAATTCCAATGGCGGGCATGGGCAAACGAATGCGGCCGCATACACTGACAGTTCCGAAACCTCTTTTACCGGTTGCAGGCAAGCCTATTGTTCAGCGGCTTGTGGAGGATATCGCCACGGTGTGTAATGAGCCTTTGGAAGAAATCGCGTTTGTGATCGGGCCGTCCTTTGGAAAAGAAGTGGAAGAAATGCTGAAAAGCGTGGCCGCAAAGCTCGGCGCCAAAGGAACAATCTGGTACCAGGAAGAAGCATTGGGCACCGCCCACGCCATCATGTGCGCGAAGGAAGCCCTCGATGGAAAAGTAGTTGTCGCATTTGCCGATACGTTATTCAAGGCAGATTTTAAAATGGATACCACGCAGGAAGGAATTATCTGGGTGCAGAAAATTGAAGATCCGCGCGCGTTTGGCGTGGTAAAGGTGAATGAAGAAGGGCATATTACGGATTTTGTGGAGAAGCCACAGACTTTTGTGAGCGATCTTGCCATCATCGGCATTTATTATTTCCGCGACGGTGCAAATCTTCGTAAAGAATTGCAATTTCTGCTGGACAATAATATCCGCGACAAAGGTGAATTTCAGCTGACAAACGCGCTCGAGAACATGAAAATCAAAGGTGTGAAATTCGCTCCGGGAAAAGTGACCGAATGGCTCGATTGCGGAAACAAGGACGCGACGGTTTATACCAACCAGCGTGTGCTTGAATTCAAGAAAGATGAAAAAGATCTCGTTTCTTCTTCTATGAGAAATGAAGGCAGCGAGATCATTGCTCCATGCTTTATCGGCGCGAATGTGGTGTTAAAAAATTCCAAAGTCGGTCCGCACGTTTCCATTGGCGACAATACCATTATCGCTTCTTCCGTTATCGCTAACAGCATCATCCAAAGCCACTCAAAAATCCAGGATTCGAAATTCGAAAATTCGATGATAGGAAATTACACCGATATCACAGGAGCGGATGGCGATCTGAGCATTGGCGATTATACTGTTATTAAACTGAATTAATTTTTTGATGAATTACGTCCGCGTTTTTTCTTTTTGCTTTTTTACGTTGCTTGCGGTTTCCTGTAAGCACAAGGAGAAAATTGCCAAAACGCAGCCGGATCTTCAGTTCCGGGATACGCACATGGGCGACGACGACAAGCCCGGAACAATGACCGCCGGAAAAGCAACGGAAGAAGAAACATTCGTGCAGGGCTGCATTCAAAAAGCGCTGGGAAATCCTGCAAGAGCGTTGGTGGAATTCCAGGAATGCCTTCAGATGAATCCCAAAAGCGCAGCCGCGAATTACGAGATCGCAGGAATTTATAACCAGAAAGGCCAGCCCGACCGCGCGTTGAAATATGCGAAAGCGGCCAATGAGCTTTCTCCTGGAAACCGCTGGTACAAATTACGCTACGCGCAGGTTCTGCTAGCCAATAACCAGGCAGATCAGGCCATTAAGATTTTCAAAGATCTTGCCGACAGCGAGCCTGAGAATGTTGACATCCTGCTGCGTTATGCAGACGCGTTGAAAACCGCTGCCCGCCCCGATGAAGCGTTATTGATTTACAACCGCATTGAATCCATTGAAGGAATTTCCGACACACTGCAAAATTCACGCATCGTCATTTACAAAGCGAAAAACGATCTCATCGGCGAAGAAAACGCGCTCAAAGCACTGGAGCATGCTTTTCCGGAAAACATCACCTACAGTGATCGTCTCGGCGATTTTTATATCCGCACCAACCAGCCACAAAAAGCGATGGAGGTTTTTGCCGGAATGAGCACGCGTTATCCTTTAACGGTAACGCCGCATCTGAAACTTGCTTCCTATTATGCCGCGCAGGGCCAGAACGAAAAAGCATTCTCTGAAACTGCAGTTGCTTTTGAAATTCCGGATGCAAATACATTTGATGACAAGATCGCTTCTCTGAACAGTCTTTATCCTTCTGATGACGCGGCTCCGGTTTTATCTGCCTCAAAAAGAAAAGAAGCCGATTCATTGCTACGCATTCTCCGTCGTGTTCATCCTGACAAAGCCGCGCCGTATTCCATCACTGGAAATATTTATTACAAAGAAGGAAAGTTCAAAGAAGCGCGTGAAATGTATCACAAAGCTGCCGACCTCGGACAAAATGAATACGCCCCATGGAAACGTTTGCTGGAGATCAACGCAAAGCTGAATGACAACGCGGCGATGGAAAAAGATGCAAAGCAGGCAATGGAATTATTCCCTACTCAGCCTGACGCGTATTTTTATTTAGGAATGATCCAGTACAACAAAAAGGAATACAATAAAGCCATAGATAATCTCGAATCGGGAAGAGATTTTCTTACTGACAATCCGAAAAAAGATCTCGAGATCAGAACAATTCTTGTGGATGCTTACCGCGCAACAGGAAAAACAAACAAAGCGGATAATTACAGCGAAGCGGTGATTGAAAAAGACAGCAGCAATATTCCGCTCATCGTGGCTTACTGTGAATCGATGTGCACGCAACGCACAAAGCTGTACAATGCCGAACAGCTGATGCTTTATGTGATCACGAAAGAACCATCAAATCCTTCTTATTACGAATTGCTCGGCTGGATCGAATACCAGATGGACGATTATAAGACAGCAGCGCAGTGGATGTCGAAAGCATTATCGCTTACTCCAAATAATCCGAGAATGAACGAACGTTTAGGGGATATTGAATATAAGAACGGGAATAAAGAAGTTGCATTAGGCTATTGGAAAAAAGCCAAAGAAAAAGGTGGCACGGGCGCCGCGCTTGACAATAAAATCGCCACTAAATCCATGGACGAAAACTAATGACTGAATTCATCGGCAAATCTTTTTTGAGAAATTTCCTGCTTTTTATGCTGGTGGGTTCTTTGTTTGGTTTTACTTCCTGCAAGGGAAGAAAACAAAAAAAAGAGCCACAAGGCGATTCGCTTGATGCCGGCAATTGCAAAATCGATTATCATCTTCCACGCGCCCTCATCAGCGATTTGCGTAAAAATGAATTTCACTTTGAATGGTTTTCGGGTAAGCTGGATTGTGAAGCTTCGGACGACAGCTCGAAAGTAAATTTTGACGTAACAGTGCGCATCAGGCGCGATAGTGTGATCTGGATGATAATCACAGAACCACTTATGGGAATCCAGGTGGCACGCGTGCTGATCACAAAAGATTCCGTAAAATTCATACAGAAGCTTCCTGAAGAAAAATGTTTCAAAGGTGATTTCGTCATTCTTTCCAACCTCTTGCAGAATGAAGTGGATTACGATATGATCCAGTCGCTGCTCGTGGGCAACAGCGCATCATTTTACGAAGAAGATGAAAAATTAAATTCTTCTGTCAATCGCGCGGAATGCACTTATATCCTCAGCACCATCCGCAAAAGAAAGCTGAATAAAGTGCTGAGCAATCCGCAGACACCGCCAGCCGATCCGTTGCAGACAATAACAATGGACCCTGTTTCGTTTAAGATATTGAAGATCCTTTTCATCGATGCACAGAACCGGACATTTACCGCCCATTACAGCGAATTCGCTCCGGAAGACTCCCTGATGTTTCCGCACAAAGCGTTATTCTTTGCAAGAGGCGCGCAAAAGTCCGCACGACTTGATGTGACCTACAAAAAGATCAAGCTAAATCAACCGTTAGAGTTTCCATTTAATTTTCCCGATGACTGCCAACCGATCCTCATCCCGGAGCAACCAAGAACCCCGCAACCGCAAGGTCAGCATTAAGGGTTTTGTTGCCATTGTAGTTATGCTGGCAATTCTGCTGGCCGGAACTCCTTTTGTTTTAGCGCAGGCGAAGAAGAAAAAGAAAACGACAAAATCATCTGTCGTGAAGCAGGATAAAAAATCGCTCGAAGCGAAAAAGAAAGATCTTCAGTCGCAGATCGATCTCACCGATAAATTATTAAAAGAAACGCGCCGTACAAAAACGCTTTCCCTCGGCCAGCTTGTCGCCATCAATCAAAAGATCGAAGCACGTGAATCGCTCATCAAAGAGATCAACGCAGAGATCAACGAGCTCGATCGCCAGATCGCTGACAATAATGTTTTAGTGACGCAGCAGGACACAGAGATTGCGCAGCTCAAAAGAGATTACGCGCGCATGATCGTGTTCGCCTACCGCAACCAGGACGCGTACCAGCGCATGATGTTTGTTTTTTCTGCCGATAATTTCAATATGGCATTTCTACGTATGCGTTACCTGCAGCAGATCGGTGAAGGAAGGAAGCAGCAGGCGGAAAAAATTACAGAGCGCCAGCAGGAATTAAATGAAAACATCCGTGTGCTCGAAGAGCAGAAAGCGGATAAAAAAGCATTGCTCGGAAATAACCAAACGGAGCAGGAGCAGCTCGCCGCGGAAAAGAACGATAAAGACAAGACCTTTCGTGAGCTTCAAACCAAAGAAACACAGCTGAAAGGCGATCTCGAAAAAAAGAAGTCCGAAAAAGCCAATATTGATAAAGCGATCCAGGATCTTATCGCGGCGGAAATAAAACGAAATACGGCTGCACCAAAAACCAATCCGCCGAAAACCGGAACAACACCGCCAAAAACAAACACCACTACCAATCCACCCAAGCTCACACTTACTCCGGAAGCCACAACGCTCGGAAATAACTTCGCGGGAAACAAAGGTGCTTTGCCGTGGCCCGTTACGCAGGGAAGTATTGTTTCACATTTCGGAAAACAGGCGCACCCTGTTCTTCAAGGTGTATTTGTAAATAATAATGGAATTGATATTTCAACCACACCTGATGCTTCTGCCCGTGCTGTTTTTGACGGCGAAGTAACAGGAGTAACCAATATTCCCGGCAGCGGCTGGCTGGTGATTGTACGTCACGGGGAATATCTTACGGTGTATGCAAAGCTGGAGGATGTTTTTGTGAAGCAGGGCGATAATGTGAAGACCAAACAGAACATCGGCAAAGTTTCGAAGGACTCTGAGGACGGGCAGACCGTGCTGCATTTTGAAGTCTGGAAAAGCGGCATCGGAAAGATGGATCCGGAGCCGTGGCTGAATGGCGGGAGGTAGTTAGTTGAAGAAGTTAAAGAGTTTCGGGTTGAAAAGTTTGGGGTGGGGATAAAATCCTTTTTGAATCCGTGACATTTTTTTACTGTCGTGGATTCAAGGATTTAAAATAAGAGGATTTATCCTTCCTTGACGATTTGGGATTCATGATTTATGGCATATGAAACGGCCTTTTTAATAAAATCATTCAGCGTAATACTTTTTCTTGAGGCTATGACTGCGGCCTTTTGGTGTAATTCTGGTGACAGGCGAACATTCAGGCTTCCTTTAAACGTTTTATTAGGATCCTTTTTCAATTGTGCGCAGGTTTCTAAGTAGTCGTCAACAGATTCTTTGAACGCTTTTTTTAATTCCTGCACAGATTGCCCTTCAAAAGTGACGAGATCATTAATTCCGTGTACTTTCCCATAAAACACCTCGTCTTCCGCACTAAAATCGACTGTGCCGATGTATTCTTTGTATTGCAGATTGTTTTCCATTTTGATTTCCGGTTTCAAAGATTTAAATGCTCGATGATTTGTTTGATGACATAACCCTTTAAAATATTTCCAGGATGTGGCTTGTGCAGGTTAATAATATTTTGATTTGCGTCGGAAAACTTCCGCCTTGATCCTCCTGTTTTCCCTTTCTTCATTTCTATATAGCCGTAATGGGCCAATACTTTAACTAATTCATCCCACGTAAAATCTGTGGGATAGCTTTTAAGACGCGTAACCAGCTTTTCAACCTTACTCATATCCTTTACGTTGCAACTACATATTAGTTGCAAATTTACTCCTTTTTCTCAGAACATCGTGTTTTGCCACTAAAAACCTGCTGCGTTTTGAAGTCTGGAAAATCGGCATCGGAAAGATGGATCCGGAACCCTGGCCGAATGGCGGGAGGTCGTTGAAAAAGTTAAAGCGTTTCGGGCTGAAAGTTTGGGGTGGGGATAAAATCATCTTGATCCGGGACAACGTTTTGCTGCCACGAAAATTACCAGATTTTTCAGGAAAGTGACCCCGGAACTTTTTTACCGGTTTTCGCTTCGTACAGCGCTTTGAGCAGCTCATACTTTTCGCGGAATTCATTCAGCTCTTTGTGCAGAGCACCAAGCTCATCATCTGTTACCGGGTAGCCTTTTTTACGTTTCCCGTAAATTCCTGCAGGATTGTTTGCAGCAGAATTACCCGTTGTGCCGTAAAAGGCGAAGAAATCGAATTCCAGCGCTTTGCTCAGCTTTTGCAACAAGCCGGTGTCAATTGTTTCACGCAGGTAGATGCCGTAAACATTTTGCTTTGAAGTCTTGATCATACGGGCAAGCTCGGTCGGACCGATACGAAGCTCTTTTGCTCTTGCCTTTACTTTTTCCCCAATATGCATAGAGGCAAAAGTAACGGGCGATCGGACAACGAATAATTCCCTTTAAAACGTTATTTATTGTCTTTAAAACAATTTTTAATTGTCGATTTCTGGCGGCTTCCTATAATTCCTTCTGTATTTCTTGGTCAAATCCGGTCTGCCGGTATAGCAACGCTGATTTTGTCTGTGAATCGTTTTTTGAAAGCCATGTAAAATTACATTTTCCCGATTCTTCATCTGGCAATATTGGTACATTATACAACTTTTTTTTGACCCCGCGTTACAAAAACGACAAAAAAACACCTGCAGCTTTATCGCAATTACGGGCTTAACATGAGAATATGCATTTATTATTGACCTTAGGGCAATTATTAATTGACTTTTTGATAATTTAGCCCGTAATTTGTACACCGGCACAACAAGCATTATCAATCGCATTCCTATTTTGATTTTATACGCAGGGCCCAATTTGCATTGCCTGCTCAGCCTTCCACAGTTCCCCCGGAAGGCTGTTTTTTTTTGACTCACCTTTTGCAATTGCCAGCTTTCTCCTCTTTTGGGTTAATAAAATCAAGTTTTGTGAAAATTTGCAATTGAATTGCAAATTTTCATATATCTTTGGTAAATGATTGTCCGCCAGATCACTGCACTCCTTGATAAGTTAGGAAAATCCTTTCCTGTTTTGGCTATTACAGGCCCAAGGCAAATTGGCAAAACCACGCTTGCCCGGCAATTCGGGGAAAAGGCAAACAAAGAAACCGTATACCTCGACTTAGAATCTCCCAGAGATTTTGAGAAGCTCTCGACTGCGCCCGAATTATTTCTGGAACAACTACAAGGCAAGCTCGTGATTATAGACGAAATCCAAAGGATGAAAAGTTTATTCCCTTTAATTCGTCACCTGGTAGATATTAAAAACAAGCCGTTGCAATTTCTCTTGTTGGGTTCAGCTTCTCCGGACATGATACGCGATAGTTCAGAAACTCTTGCAGGGCGGATCGCTTTTATTGAACTGGGTGGAATTACATTATCAGAAGCAAAAAACAAACTGGAGCAGCGGTGGTACCGTGGAGGATTTCCCATTCCGTTTTTAACGTCCGATGATGAGATCAGGCAGGCATGGTTTGAAAATTTCCTTTTTACTTATGTACAACGTGACCTGCCTGCGCTCGGCTCAGCCGCACCACCTTTGGTAATGCAGCGGCTCATACGCATGCTGGCACACCTCAATGGCCAATTATTAAACTTAAGCACACTGAGCCGCTCCCTGGGATTAAGCGTGAACACTATAAAGTCCTATATCGATTACCTGGAAAACGGTTACATGGTAAGGCGGGTTGAGCCATGGTCTTCAAATTTGGGAAAACGAATTGTCAAAACTCCAAAAATTTATTTGCGCGACTCCGGGCTGCTTCATCATTTATTAAATATTAATACGGAAAGTGCGCTTCTTTCTCATCCGGCAGTAGGTGCGTCATTCGAATCATTTGCACTAGACCAGATTTTCCTGGCAACCGGAAAAAAAGCGGAATTGTTTTTCTATAGGGAACATGCAGGAGGAGAGGTTGATTTATTGATTACGCTTGGAAACAAAATTATTGCTGCGGTCGAGATTAAACTTTCTTCCGAATCCGGATTATCCGCAGCAGGAAAAAAAACATTGGAAGCATTGAAAGTAAAAAATCAGTTTATAGTTACTGCAGACAGTACTGTTACCACCCGGCTTTCAGGAAACATGGTCCTCTGTTCTCTTAAAGACTTTATCGCCATTGAATTGCCGGCTATTCTGAAGTAAGTCTGTCATTTGGCAATTCGATTTCGTACCTTTAAAGACAACCTTTTCTACTGTGAAAACACTCTATCTCGTCCGCCACGCCAAATCATCCTGGAACATTGATACTATCAGCGATATTGACAGGCCGCTGAATGAACGCGGTTATGTTGACGCGTACGCGATGGCAAAACGAATAAAGAAAAAAGTGCTTCCGGGAATACTGGTTTCTTCGCCAGCGATACGCGCCGTTTCCACCGCTCTCATCTTTTCACGCGTTTTTGAAAAAGAAGCTTCCGCAATCCAACTACATCCGTTGCTTTATGATACCGGAAGTAAGCAATATCTGCAGGTTATCGCATCAATTGCGGATGAGCATTCTTCTGCGTTCATTTTCGGTCATAATCCTGTTATTACCGAAACGGCCAATTTAGTCGGAGGTACGCACCTTGCGGATATGGCTACTGCGGGGATAGTAGGAATTGAATTTGATGTAATGACCTGGAAGAAAGTCCATAGCGCACTTGGAAGAATGATTTTTTATGACTTTCCGAAGAATGGCACCGATTAGCAGCTAACATTAAGCAATTGTTAAGACATCGCCATAGTTTGAATTAGCGTTATTTTTACAACACCCATACAGGCTTCAACCCGGTAATTGCCTGTATTTTGAGCCTTGCGTATGAATAAGAAGAAAGTGATCACGAAAAAAGTAGTGGTAAAAAATACTCCCGGGAAAAAACCAATCCGCAGGAAAATTTCTAAAAGCAAGATCCCGCTCATCAACAGGGAAGTAAGCTGGCTTTCTTTCAATGACCGCGTGTTGCAGGAAGCAGAAGATATCACCAACCCATTGCTTGAACGGTTACGCTTCCTGGGAATTTATTCGAATAACCGCGACGAGTTTTTCCGCGTTCGTATTGCGACATTAAAACGCATGACGAAGCTTGGAAAAAAAGCGCAGGAATTATTAGGCGGAGATGCCAAACAAATTCTTGAACAGCTTCAGAAACGCGTCATTATCTCTTCCATCCGTTTTGATCGCGTTTATGATGAACTATTGCGCGAGCTTGAAAAAAAACGCATTCATATTATTGACCAGACACAGCTCACGATTGACCAGGGCGAATGGGTGACTGCTTTTTTCCGCGAGAAAGTTATGCCATCGCTGTTTCCGATCATGCTCGACAGCGCGCCATCATTTCCTTACCTGAAAGACAAGTCCATTTATTTTTCGATTAAAATGGAGCGCCGGGAACATGATAAAAAACCGCGTTACGGATTGATTGAAGTTCCTACTGATAATCTTTCGCGTTTTCTAGTGCTTCCCCAAAAAGGAACACACCAGTATGTAATGCTGCTCGATGATGTGATCCGTCATAGCCTGCATGAAATTTTTCCTGTGTATGAATATGCGCGTATCAGCGCTTATACCATTAAGCTTACGCGCGATGCGGAGCTGGATATTGATAATGATATTTCAAAAAGTTTTGTAGAAAAAATTACAGGAAGTCTTAAAAGGCGAAAACAAGGCGTGCCGGTCCGCTTTCTTTATGATAAGGAAATGCCCCTGGATATGGTGCGCTTCCTCCGGAAAAAATTAAGAGTAATAAAGCAGGATAATATTATTGCCGGTTCGCGTTATCATAATTTCAAGGATTTCATCAACTTCCCGAACCTCGATCACAAAGAGCTGGCGTGGCCTGATGCTGTTCCCATGTCACACCCTTCGTTTAAAGCCGGTGAAAGCATGTTCAATGTCATTCGCGCAAAAGATATCCTGCTTCATTTTCCTTACCAGTCTTTTCATCACATTATCGACCTTCTTCGTGAAGCTTCGATTGACCCGCGCGTGAGAAAAATACAGATCACTATTTACAGGATAGCAAAACATTCAAACATCGCTAATGCGCTTATAAACGCGCTGAAGAACGGGAAAGAAGTGGTGGTTGTGGTGGAATTACAGGCCCGTTTTGATGAGGAAAATAATATCACCTGGGCTAACCGCCTGCAGGAAGAAGGCGCACGCGTGATCTTCGGTGTGCGCGGACTCAAAGTACATTCCAAATTATTCCTCATCTCGCGTAAAGAAGATGGGAAAATGGTCGACTACGCGCATATTGGCACTGGAAATCTCAACGAAAGCACGGCAAGAATTTATACTGATAAAACATTGCTGACAACAGATGTCAGAATAACAAATGAAGTGCAGCAGGTTTTTGATTTTTGCGAAGACAATCTTAAGCCGGGCACTTATAAAAATCTTGCCGTTTCGCCATTTAATATGCGCAGGAAGTTCACCAACCTGATCCAGAAGGAGATTGACAACGCGCAGGAAGGAAAACCGGCGTGGATGATCCTCAAGCTGAACAACCTGGTGGACCGCGATATGATCATGAAATTATATGAAGCCAGTCGTGCAGGCGTGAAGATCAAGCTACTCGTGCGTGGAACGTGCTCGCTTGTGCCTCGTGTAAAAGGATTCAGCGAAAACATTGAGGCCATCAGTATTGTCGGCAGGTTCCTCGAACACGCACGTGTGTTCATATTTTGTAACGGAGGCGATGAAAAGTATTTTATATCTTCGGCCGACTGGATGTCGCGGAATCTTGATCACCGTTCAGAAGTGGCGGTGCCGATTTACGATATTGAAAGTCAGCAGGAGATGAAGCACATCATCAATCTCCAGCTTCGCGATAACAGGAAGGCACGGATTTTGGGTGGTAAAGAAGAAAATACTTACCGTCAATCGACCACAAAAAACCCGGTTAATGCACAGGAAGAAATAAGGCTCTACCTTGAGAAGAAAGCCCGTTTAGAAAAAAGAAAAGTAGCCGTAAAGAAAAAAGTTGAAATTCGCCGCCATTGATATCGGGTCAAACGCAGTTCGCCTGCTCATCGGAAATGTTTACGAGAGCGCCAGCGGGCCGATATTTAAAAAAGCGGATTTAGTAAGGGTTCCTCTCCGCCTCGGTGAAGATGCTTTCCTCCACAAAAAAATTTCAGAAGAAAAAACCGCCAAGCTCGTTCTGGCGATGAAGGCGTTCAGGCAGCTGATCGATTTTTACGAGATCACTGAATACAAAGCCTGTGCGACATCCGCTATGCGCGAAGCAACAAACGCCATAGACGTGATCGAGCGTGTGGCCCATGAATCGGGGATCGCCATCGAGATCATTGACGGAAAAGTAGAAGCGCAGATCATTTATTCGAATCATATTGCGGAGAACCTGAGCGCCGAGAGCAATTATCTCTACATCGATGTCGGAGGAGGCAGCACAGAACTTACTTTATTTTCCAAAAACCAATTGATCGCGACGCGTTCCTTCAATGTGGGCACAATCCGTTTCCTGAATAATCTTGTGCCGAAAGAATTGTGGACTGAATTTAAAGAGTGGATCAAAAAAGAAACGAAAGATTTTCAGCCTATCACCGCGATCGGCTCCGGCGGCAACATTAACAAGATCTTTAAGATGTCGCGCAAAAAACAAAGTCGGCCCATGACCTTCAAGCGTCTCGAAGAAATGCATGAGCTTTTAGACTCATACACATTACAGGAGCGCATTGAGGTTTTAGGTTTGAATACCGACCGCGCTGATGTAATTGTTCCCGCAGCAAAAATATTTATCACCGTAATGAAAGCGGCCGACATCAAACAGATCTACGTTCCGCAAATCGGCATGGCGGATGGTTTGATCCATTTGTTATATGAAAATCATGTGGCGAGGAACAGAAAAGGATTGGTTTTCAGCGGAACGTAAATTCATTGGGCGTTAATGATTCCGCAGGCTTTCGTGTTCGTACCCTCATTTTATAAAAAAACGAAACCCGGATCTTACTCCGGGCTCCGCGGTACAAATTGGGGTTAAACCGTTTCGTATTCCCAAAAGTATTCTCCCTTACATACGTTTGCTATAATACATTTGCCGTATTTTTGAATATGCGTCACATAACCCATTTCCGCTGGCTTACGGCTGTTTTTATTTGCTTCTTTCTCGCAACATTATTACCCGCGCAAAATAAAGACAGTCTTGTTTCTGCTTACCGTGAGGCCTCGTTGTCTCGTAACACGGGCAAGATCTATAAAATTTCCAGCTCGCTGGGAACTTTTTATATGGGGCAGAACGAATCTGACAGCGCCGTTTATTATTTCAATATTGCGTTAAAACACGCGGCAACGCAAATGGAAAAGGCGGACGCGTATACGGGGCTTGCACGGTCCACGCTTTTTACGAAGCCTGCGTATTCCATGAACACGGCAAAGAAAGGATTAACGTTTGTAAAAGATACCGCTTGCGTTGCAAAAGTAAATCTCGGCAACGCAATCGGGATCTATTACAGCCAGAATGGAAAATACGATAGCTCTATTTATTATTACACTATCGCATTGACAGCGGCGGAAAAAATGAAAGACGAGAAACTG
The DNA here is from genome assembly GCA_030855855.1 of Bacteroidota bacterium. Taxonomy (GTDB): domain Bacteria; phylum Bacteroidota; class Bacteroidia; order Palsa-965; family Palsa-965. The sequence continues at coordinate 18,523 of JALYQL010000052.1, forward strand.
ATCAATAAAGTAAAAGGAAATCTCGGCGATGTATACAGTTACCAGGGCGATTATTCTACCGCACTGAAATACCAGCTCGAAGATCTGGCTTTCCTCGAACGCATAAAAGATTCTGCTTTGATTATCCGCATGACAGTAAATGTCGGGAATACGTATTCTTACATGAACAAAGACAGCATTGCACTTAGGTATTATATGCGCGTTTACCCAGTAGTAAAAAATCAGGCCTCGCGTTTAGCTGGTAATCTTTTTAATTCAATTGCACTCGCTTACGAAGGCCTGGGTGAAAACCTTAAAGAAAACGATCCAAAGTTTGTGGAATATACTGCAAAGCAAAAATCATTCCTGGAACAATCGCTCGAAGTCAAAACCGCGCTTAAGGATTCTCTTGGGATCGCAAATACACTGATCAATCTTGGATTACTGGAGGTTAAAGAAAAAAATAATACGGGAGCTGTAAAATATTTTTACCAGGCCTTGGAAATTGCGAAACGGTTGGACAATCCACGGCTGGAGCGAGCGATATCCGGCGACCTGGGCGACCTGTATATGTCGGAGAAATCTTATGACAAAGCATTGCAGTTTTATCAGACAGAGAATACCCTTGGCGAGCGTGATAAGGATATGTCCGCCCGCCATGATGCATTGTCAGGGATTTATCGTGCTTACGAGGGATTGGGAGATTATAAAAGCGCCTACGAATATTTGTTTCTCTATAAAGAGTTGCTCATGGAATTGAACAATGCTGAAACAGCAGAAAAAATGGCGGAAGCGGAAGCGAAATATAAAAACCAGGAAAGTCAGCGCCTGAATGAAAAGCTGGCCTATGACAACAAGCTTCAGGCCATCGCTAACGAAAAAGCAGAGAACGATAAAAGGTTGATCCTGATTTTTTCCGCTGCAGCGCTTTTGCTGCTCGTCTTTATTTTTTTCCTTGTTTTCCGCAATGTGAAGATCAAAGCAAAAGCGAAAAAAGAGCAGGAAATTACCAAAGCGGTTTTTGCAAGCGAGCAGAAAGAACGCATTCGCATTTCGCGCGATCTGCATGATAATGTGGGAACGCAGCTGAGTCTTATCAGCAACGATATTGAATGGATCACACATCCGTTGAAATCGTTGACAGAAACGGAAAAAGCTGAGAAGATGGAATTCATCGCAGGAGCGTCGAAAGAAGTCATTAACACCTTACGTGAAACGATCTGGGCGTTGAACAAAGAAGAAGTTTCCTTCGAGGAATTCGCTGATAAGCTCAAAGCGCATGTGCAGAAACAAGTGAAGCTCAGCAAAAATGTGCAGCCTTCGTTCCGGGAAAATCTCGCTTGCACGATACAGCTGAATCCATCTGAAGCGCTCGGACTTTTCCGCATCTGCCAGGAAGCAATTGCTAATTCCTTAAAATACGCGCAGTCCGAAACACTCGGCATTTTACTGAACGCACAAGATGGCAAATACGAGCTGGTGATCTCTGATAACGGAAAAGGATTTAACCGGCAGCATACCGACCGGCAGAACCGCTATGGAATTGCCAATATGGAATTCCGTGCAAGGGAAATTGCCTGCAAGCTGCAGATTGACTCTTCGGAAGACACCGGAACAAGTGTTAAAATCACAAAAATATAAGCCAGATGAGTTATTACCATACCGCATCCACAAGCCTACATTTGATCTATGCCTTATAGAATTGCTATCGTGGACGACCGTCCCCAGAACATCATCTCGCTCTCTGAAAAAATTGTTTTCTCAGGCGAAGTAAACATCCTTTTTACCGCGCAGAACGGAAGCGAATTCATGGAAAAGCTCAAAGCGCTGGAGCCTGATCGCCTGCCACAGGTGGTGCTCATGGATATCGATATGCCTGTCATGAACGGCATTGAAGCAGTGCGCAACAGCCACGCGATCTACGATAATATACGTTTCATCATGCTTACCGTGTTTGATGACGACGATAAGATCTTCGAAGCGATACAGGCGGGTGCAGATGGTTATTTATTAAAAGAAGAGCGCGTCGATGTGATCCTTGAATCCATCCGCGAAGTCATCGACCAGGAAGGCGCTCCTATGTCGCCACGCATTGCACGCAAAGCACTGAAGCTCCTCACCGCTTCTGCGGCTCCACAGGCACCGGAAAAACAAATCGACAGCACGCTATCCGATCGCGAAATGGATATTCTAAAAGAGCTCGTCAACGGATTAGAATACAAACAAATCGCAGAGAAACTTTTCATCAGTCCGCATACAGTTCGCAAACACATTTCAAATATCTACGATAAGCTGCACGTCACTTCGAAGACGCAGGTGGTGAAGCTGGCGTTGAAGAATAAGTGGGTGTAGGACTTTCAGCATAAGCCATAAGCCCATAACGCATAAGCGCGGACTTGAAGTCCGCGCTTATGCGTTATGGGCTTATGCAGTTCACAAAGAAGCGGATCGTGTTTCGTATCTTCGTAAACCCAATGATAATCCTCCGCTTTTTCAAAACTCTTTTCGGAATTTATGCTGCCTTGTTTTTCATGGCGACATTGCTGATCACTACGCCGCTTTATTTTTTTGTATTCCTTACCTTCTCTTCCAAAAAAGCGCCCCATATCGCGCATAAGATCATTTCTCGCTCGTGGGCGCGCGTGCTGACATGGGCATTTCTGATCCCGGTAAAAATCAAAAACAGCACGTTCATTGATCCGCGCAAAGCGTATGTGATGATTGCCAATCATCGCTCGCAGCTGGATATTCCGCTTTATGCGCTGGCGAGCAAAAACACATTACGCTTTCTGGCAAAGGCGGAATTGACAAAGATCCCGCTGCTCGGATTTATCATCCGCAAATTATACATGACCGTGAACCGCACCGATCGTGCCGACAGAAACCGCAGCATCGAGATCATGCGCAAGTCGCTGGATGAAAATATTTCTGTTTTTCTTTGCCCGGAAGGAACACGCAACCGACACGATGATCCGCCGCTGCTTGATTTCCGCGATGGCGCATTCCGGCTTGCCATCCTTACAAAAACTCCGATCGCGGTGCTGACATTGCTGAACACCGGTGAAAAACTTTCTCCGCTCCGTCCTGCTGAGCTTGCACCGGGAACGTTACACGCGATCTGGGATGAACCGATCGACACCTGCGCGATGACAATCGATGATGTACCTGCGCTGAAAGAAAAAGTACGGCAAATGATGATCGGTCATTTGATGGAATATCGTAAAACGGGTAAAGTTGCCCGTTAAGACATCGTATCCAACCGCAATCCCGTTCCCCTCTTCTTCGTATCTTGCAGCCGCATGTAAAAATGCGAATCCAAACGTATATCCTCATGAAGTTTTTCATCTTCTCCCTGGCTGCCATTTTGTTGCTTGCCGTTTCGTGCAGGAAAGACAATGTGGAAAATCTGCCTGTTCCCGCTACGGCAGGTCCGCGGCTGATTTTTAAATTCAAATTCGACAGCACACAAACACGCCTCGATAATCTCGGACAAGTGGCAACACTTCCATCCAATCACGGAGCGCAGTGTCCTGTTTTTCGTTTTATGTCGGCCCATTATATTGAGATGACGCCGAATGCAACTACGGGACTTGGCGCAGGCACAATTATTTATCATGCGCCTGAAACAAATCTCGGCGGACCGACAGCGATTGATTTTGACAGTGCGAGAGTGGTTACGGAAGGAAGCGAATTTTATTCGGTGCCGCTTTCTTCTGTTGCTGCCGGAAGTTATAATTACCTGCGTGTTTCGCTGGCGTACCAGAATTATAATGTAAAGCTGCGTGCAAACAGCATTGATTTTACAGGAACGCTTGCTTCTTTTATCGGGTACAACACGTACATCAGGAATTTTACACCAAATACAATTCCTGTAACAGTGAATGCAAATAAAGCGCAAGGATTCTGGGCATTTGAAGCGTTCAGCCAGGTATCGCAAGGACAGGCGCCTGCGGGAGCAACAACTGTTCCGAATCCTATTTTCGCCACTTCGCCGATTCCGCAGGGATCGTGTTTAGTAACCGGACAATTTGCATCCCCATTTACAATTACAGGAAATGAAACGCAGGATGTAATCGTGATTGTTTCGCTTTCTACCAACCAGAGCTTTGAATGGGTGGAGCACAGCGCTCCCGGAATTTACGAGCCGCTCAATGGAGATACGGTGGTCGATATGGGCATCCGCGGTTTAATTCCGATTGTACAATAAAAAGTTTTTTCAACTATGCGTAAACTAATTTTTTTATTTATTGCTGCATCTTTTTTGTTCAGCTGTTCCAATGAAAATGGTAACGATAGAAGTGATTCTGTAAAATCAGATTCGCTTAAGCTGGTACCAACGGTTTCGGAATGGCATTCGTTGACCGACAGCTGGACTGCCTCGCTGAATCTGAAAAATGCTTCGATCATGAAATCATTTTACGCGGATTCAGTGATTTATTACGGCGATAAAATTTCTGGTGAAGATGTGGTGAAGCGTCAGCAGGAATATTTTTCGTCGAACAAAGATTATCACCAGAAGCTGGCGGAATATATCAGCGAGGAGCAGCAGCCTGATGGAACGTGGCGCATCCGCATTACCAAGCAGGTAACAGCAGCAGGAAAAACAGCTGATTATCCGGCATCATTGGTTTTTATAAAACAAAATGGAATATGGAAAATTGCTTCGGAAAGCGATGACATTACTGATCTGAAAAAAGGCCGGCCGCTCAGCGTGCATTATGAGCCGGAAGTAATTACGGTAGAAGGTTTGCTGGAAGAAAATACCGCGTTCAGTTCAAACACAATAGGCGGAGATCCTAAACGTGATAATAAAGTGATGTATTTTTCACTGTGGCCTTCGCAGCCTCTTAACGTGATTGCGATCAAAAATGATGAGATCAATATTACCGAAACCGGTATAGATCATATCCAGCTGAACGGAGATGAAAACCAATTGCGTTCATTACTGAATAAGAAAGTGAAAATTTCAGGAACGCTTTTTCATTCGCACACTTCCTATCATTACACCACCGTGCTGATGAATGTAAATTCAGTTACCGCCATTAATTAACCTGTTTGTCCCTACACTCCTAATACCAATCTCATGAAATCAATCTTTACTTTTTTCGCAGCAATTGCTTTGACAGCTTTGACAGCACAAACATTTAATTCCGCGGAAAGCGTGGAGTATGATGACGCCAACAACCGCTGGCTTGTGGATGATAATGGTGCGGGCACAATTGTTTCCATGTATCCGCAAAGCTCATCGACAGCTCCTTTTGCAAGCGGCCCGACAAGTGGTCCGCACGGAATTGAAATCCTTAACGGAGTAGCGTATGTCTGCGATGGCGGATTCATCCGCGGGTACGATCTTGCGTCCGGAACGAATGTTTTTAATCTTAACCTCAGCGCGTCGTTCCTGAACGGATTAACTACGGACGGCACGACGTATCTTTTTGCTACGGATTTTTCTTCCGGCCAGAAAAAAGTTTACCGCATCAATCCGGCAGCCAACGCGTTCAACCTGATGTGCACGACAATAAAACAGCCGAACGGAATTTATTACGATGGGGCGAATAACCGGTTGGTGTTTGTAACATGGGGAAGCAATGCACCGATCCAGGCAGTGAGCCTTCTCGATTCGACCATTTCGACATTGACCACAACCACCTATGGCAATTTTGATGGAATTACGCGCGATAATGCCGGTTATTGGTATGCAACTTCTTACTCCGGTAACACGCTTATCCGTTGGTCGCCGACTTTCACTACTCCGACAGTTGTAATGACGGGCTTAAATGCGCCTGCTGATATTGACATAAACACTGCGGGAGACTCTATCGCGATTCCGAATTCGGGTGGATCGACAGTTGTGTTTTATACTAACATCACTACAGGAATTGCAACGCTTTCAACTATTGGTTTCAATCTTTATCCGAATCCGGCAAGCACAGATTGCAACGTAACTTTCGGCGAAATGCAAAATAACTCCGAAGCAATTCTTACTGATGTCCGCGGCCGTGTTGTGCGCGATATTCGTTTCTCCGGCACAAATGTATTGCTTAACCGCGGCGATCTTGAGGCGGGAATTTACCTGCTGAAAATCGTGAATGAAAACGGGGAAATGATCGGAACAGATAAAATCATTTTTGAATAACATACTGATGATATCATTAAAGAAAGCTTCCTGTGTTACCGGAAGCTTTTCTTTTTACCCGTGGATTTATGAAAAAACATTTTCTTGTGATCTTGCCCGTATATTTTTTGTTGTTTTCCTGCAATGGAAACCGCGATGGGGAAAAACAATCGAATAGCCTGCATAAGGATGATACGGCGGCATCGTCCATCTCCAAAAATGCCAGTGTGGATCCGCATTATTTCGATTATTCCAAAACAGTTTTAACGCGTGAATTTGCCGACACTGTTTTTGCGAAATTTTCATCGGCAACATCTGACGACCGGTTTACTTTTTTCGTTCCAAAAGGAAATATCAATGACACCAAATCGGTTTTGCGTATAACAAATGAACGTGGCGATGTCATTTATGAAAATATATTTCCGACCCGCGATCTTGTTTATGGATATGGAACAAGTGAAGTAAAAACAGAAAAAGAAATGGTGGAATATATTTTAGAAGACGCAGGGGATATTTTGCAGGCTGGCATCTTAGATCCGAATGACAAGCGTGAAGATTCCTTTTTAAACCAGTTCACGGCAGACAATTTCGACCGGAAAGATGTTTATGATGAAGTAAAGAATTCACGGCGGATGTTATTTCATTACCGGCTGAATAACGAATCGAATTTTGTGCTCGGGTTTTCAGAAAAGGGAAAAGCCGTTGTTACAATTTTCACCTGTTGCTGAAAAAAATATTGCTAAACAAGAAAGCCCTTGCGAATTGCAAGGGCTTTCTTGTGATGTATCCGTGATTAAGTTTTACTTCTTCAATTTATCTTTAATAAACTGGGGGAGGATTAGAATGACCTAATTATCAACGAATTGTTAGGTTTTGTTAGGTTTTCAGGTACAAGAGAGGAACAAATTTCTCTAATACTGGGTAAACTGAGACTATTTCACTTTGACCAAATCAGCGACAGAACAACCTAATGCCTCCGCTAACTTCTTAAGTGTTTTCAACTTGGAATTATACCCAAGTTCAATTCGGGAAATGTTTTGTGCATCAAGTCCGGTTTCGTCTCCTAACTTGATTTGTGTCCATTTCTTCTTTAAACGTCGTTTCCTGACGTTTTCGCCCACCGCTTTATAGAACTCACGATCTGTCATTATATCGCAAGATTGCAAGGTCTAAGGAAAAATGACTAATCGTTAACGATGAGTGAATGATTTTTTTAAGTATGTTTGTTTTCAAAGCTTTTAAACAGTGACCCAAGTGTAGTTGAATTAATACCCGCTATGTTCCCTCGGCGGGTATTTCTTTTGACCTCCAAAAACAAAGCCAATGAAAATTGAAAAACAGAAGTGGATTATAGGTGCGAAATTCCGCAATAGTGAAGGAGAATTGGAGATTGAAGTAATAAGCGAAAAGAATCAAAGTAGGATTTGCAGGATAATAGTCTCCGATTTCAAGAATATAGAACAGGCATTAAAAATTGGGATGAGAATAATAAAAAAGGGGGCTGAATAATATGCCTTTGCAGATGAGGGGCTTTTGCAAGTTTGTCCCAGTGGCGTATTAATTATACCTTGCTGTTAAACCAAATCCACTATTTATGTCAATTGTAGTCGTTCCAAATCCTAAAAGAGAAGTACGGATTAATTTCAATATTGAATTAGTCAGGGAGGTATTGAAGTCATTGCCCAAACACGTTGCTCCAACTGAACTGGCTATTGCCAACGACACAATGAATTTTTATCAATTCAAAGCACCTCCAAAGGGTGTCTTTAGTTTGGGTATGCTATTGGAAATTAGTTTACATGAAATTTCTGAAAAGCAAACTATAATTCAATTTGAAGCAAGGCGTGTGATTGGCTGGATTGACAGCACGCATGAAGTCACTGAGACGTACAACTTTATTAATGGTTGTATAAGTCTATTGGGTAAAGGACTTAGAAATGAATTAAAATAGAAATTAATTTGCACTGATGTAACTTTTCGATTAGAGAAGAAAACAAAAGAAAAATAACGACCAATGAAAAACATTTTTTTTATTTATATCCTACTAATATCCACCTCTTTGTTCTCTCAATGTGATAAAACTAAAATGGACGTTGATAAATTTACAGGTGATACGTCATACACTCACGTAATAAACTGTTCGTTCCTAACAGATAGAGTAAATATTACATTCGTTAAACATAAAAACGATTACGTTATTCATGTAATGTATAGCGCATCGGGCATACGATCACTGGTCATAGGTAGCAATGATAGTCTTTCATTTAAACTGCAATCAGGAAAAATAATAAGTATAGCACCAATTGGAATCGCGTCAGGTAATGTCAAGGATTTCGGGGCTTCTGGAAGATATACGATAATTGATATAGATTACTCATGTACAGAAGAATTGATTAAACAGTTGTCAATAGAACAATTATTAATGCTGCGTATTGAATTAACAGACCATTTCAAAACCTTTGAATTTAAGGAGGCGCAAAAGAAAAAAATTATTGAAGCTGCCTCTTGTATTTTGCAAAAGTAAAGACAACATTAGGCAATGTTCACCATTATGAACCTGTAATGTTTTCACCCAGTAATTGAAGGGTGAAATTGTTACCTGTTTTTAATTGTTCAACCTTTTCGCTGATCTGTTTTGAAATCCTTTCGCTAAACCTCCACATACTTTTTTCCTGGATTTTCTTAACCCGTTTTAAATGCCTGTGCCTTTCAAGAGGGTTTAATTTCTTCCAAAACCTACTATTATTTATTTTATCGGAAAACTCACTAAGATATTTTTGCTCCCATTTTGTAATCCGCATTTCAACGTATTTATCTTCGAAAACGATTTGTTTAAAATGCCCAACAAGACTTAACTGCAACATATCCCAAGTTTCAGGTTTGGTTAAATCGTGCAATGTTTTCACCGGACTTATCTTACGCATTTTGTCGACATGAATTTCATACCTCAGGAGGTTAGGGCTACCAAAACGGTACTGAGCTGATTTATTGTAAATCTTGTGCCTGTATTCAAACAAGGGACACTTCCAGCCTTCCCCTGCCTGTCGTTCGAATAATTCGCCACAGGGCAAACAAACGATGTTTTCGAGCAGTACAGAAGGGTGGTAAGGTAAAGTGATGTTTACGCCGTATTCCAAGTTTTGTAAAAACACATTTTCAGGTTTCAGACCAAGCAATTCACAGAAACTAAAAATCGTTTGGCACACCTGCTCAAAAGTAAAGTCAGAACAATTCATGCCTCCGCTGTAATATTTGTGGAGGCTACCCTGCATTTCAATACGGCCTGAATCAAAAACCCTTATTTTAAACTGGCTGCACTTTCCAAAATATTCACCTGCGGAAATTTCACCTGAAGAATGGTCTACCTCTACCTGTGTGCAAATTGTATTCCGAAGTCTTGCGGCTATGGCTTTGTCAATTGTATAAGCCTTAATGAAATCAATCATTTGAAACCGTATCAAAAAGATCCAATTGATCTGACTTAGGTAGTCAATCGGGGTTAGTAGTCCAAACGGTTGCCATGTGTTTAGTTATACTGCAATACCTTTTTCCTATGGCGTGTAATTTGCTTTGTAATCTTAATGTGCGGCAATACCAGCAAATATTTTCCCGCATTACTCCCGTTTCCTTATCTACTTCCTTCATTGTTTTAGGAACAGCAAAGAATGAATCATAAACCTTTTGTAATTGATCTGTAAAATGATTGCGTTCCTTACATTCAAGAATTTGTGAATTGTGGAGGTTAACCATTTTTGCCTCCTTTCTTCTTTTTCAAATAGGCTTCGGCATTGCTGGCTAATTCGGCAATTGTTTTTCTTTTACCGGTTTTCAACCATTGGTCAATTTCAGATCTTAAAAACCGTAGTTTCTTTTGGCCTTTGTGATGTGGGATTACGCCCGAATGTACCCAGCCGTATGCCGTCGCTTTCGCTGGCTTGTCAGGCAGATAAAGACAAAGTTCGTTTAGATCAAACCAGTGATCTGCTTCCGGTGGCTGTTCGTTACTCTTTAGAAGTAACAACCGTTCGATATTATCAAGCTTATCACAAAGCTGGGTAACGGCTTTGGGTAATTCATTAAAGGTTAATTCTGTCATTGCAAACATTGTTTTAGTTAATGCTGCAATGTTATTCGGGTGTTTTGGGGGGATACAAGGG
>JALYQL010000072.1 GCA_030855855.1 Bacteroidota bacterium
CCTCTGCTTGAAAAAGCTCAGGAAGGACAGTATGGTAGTTACCAATGTGGATCAGGTACTCCACAATATGGCTGCCGATGAGTCGCCCAAAATTGAGGCGGCACAGCTGGAAGAACAACTCGTTAAACTTCAGGATGCTTTAATAAAGCTTTCCGAAGAGCAGAAAAAATGCATCGAGTTATTCTACTTTAAAGAGAAGAGCTACAAAGAAGTATCAGATATCACGGGGTTCTCCGTAAACGAGGTGAAATCATACCTCCAGAACGGAAAACGAAACCTCAAAGGATACCTGGTCACCACTGAATAATGACCCAAAAAGAGCTTAAACGCATATTCTCGAAAGGCGAGTGCCTGTCACTCGACATGCTTCGGCTCTATAACGAAGGTAAGCTGGCAAAAAAAAGTATGCACGAAGTGGAGATGCATCTCCTCGAGTGCAACCTCTGCTCAGGCGCTGTCGATGGCCTCAATACCAAAAGAATTGCGGAAGTAAATAAATTGTCTGAGCACATTCAGCGCAGGCTTGCTGTTTATATGAATACGCCACCGCGTGTTCCGTTCTTCCAGCGATTCGGTCTCGTGCTTATTTCCGGAGTGATCTTGTTAAGTGTTGGCGGAACCTGTCTTTATTTTGCACGCAATAAAGATGAAAAGCCGGTTATTTCCGATACTTCTTCCACCACAAACAAGAAAGATCTTTCCATATCGGCGCCAAATGGTGACAATAATGCGTTACTGGTTTCCACACCATCAGCAACATTGGAGATGCCGGCAAATTCAACTGCAAATGCCACTGTGAACGATGAGCATACGATTCTGTTCACTCCACCGAATGATAAATCTGCGGGCACCATTTCCGGTCAGACAAATCCTTCTTCCTCCGCGAAGCAGGAAGCAACAACTTCCACAACCAACGCGACAACCGCAGAAACAATTCACGGAGGAGCTACCACCCGTTCAGAAAATTCGCCGTTGCGCGTGAAGCTTGTGCAGATCTATCCTGCAGTAACACATAATGATAAACAAACGCGCAAAGAAGCAAAAGACGGACAGCTTGGAAAACCATCTTCCGGTTCAAGCTCGTTCGCGCTCGATGAAATGCCTTCTTTCCCTGGAGGAAATGACGCGCTGCGCAATTATATTATTTCCAATTTCAAACCAACAGCCGCCGACCGTAGCAAGCTCACAAAATATGCAACAGGCGTTCGGTTTATTGTCAATGCAAAAACCGGCGCTGTTTCCGCTCCTGAAATTTCAGTGAGCATCTCTCCTGAAATTGACAAAGAGCTGCTGCGCGTGATCAATTCACTTCCGGATTATACGCCGGGAAAAAAGCGTGGTGAAGTAGAAGTGGTGATTGGCATTACGTTCGAGTAATGGTTCGCAGAATGAAATCTTTTTTTGTTTTAATACTTGCATTTTCATTCAGCTTTACTGCTTTCGCAAAAGTGGAATAGGAAGCGCATAAAACGCTGCTCACAAAAAAATTACTCGCTTTTAAAAATTTCCCGCAGCCCCGATAAATCAGGAGATCCTTTTTATTCCCCTACCGCTTATATTTCTTTTCCTTGAAAAAACGGCAAAGATGCATCCTGATTTTATTATCTTTGGCTATAGATGTATGCTAAAATACATCAGCGATAATGAAAATCGTTAATCTTCTTTGCCGATAATTATTTATTGCTTTTATAACCCAACCCTATGAAAAAAATCTACACCCTCACTATCCTGTTTCTTTTCGCAGTCATAAGCAATCTGCTTCATGCGCAAACCACTTTTAACTACACAGGAGCCGTTCAGACTTATACTGTTCCTCCTTGTGTTACATCCATCACCGTCACTGTTCTTGGCGCTCAGGGCGGGGATGGCGCAACGGCTCCCGGCGGATCAGGGGGAAGCTTGCAGGCAACGGTACCTGTGACTCCCGGCGAGATTTTAAATATTTATGTCGGAGAAACGGGGGCAGATAATGTGAGCACTGGTCCGCTTTCTTTCAATGGAGGCGGAAGTGTTTTTTCATACAGTTCAGGAGGAACATCAGGATCTGGTGGCGGAGCTTCTGATATCCGCAGAACACCTTATTCCGTAAACGATCGTATTGTTGTGGCCGGCGGTGGTGGCGGTGGCGGTTATCAAAACAGCTCTGGCGGACATGGCGGCGGATTGTCAGGACAAGATGGTGTTTCTTTCCCTTCATTTCCGAATTCAGGAGGAAAAGGCGGAACGCAGGTTACCGGCGGCGCTGGTGGAATTGCTTGTTGCTCCTGCCCTACTTATACCACTTCGGGGGCATTTTTCCAGGGCGGCAATGGCTCTGGTGACGGAGCAGGCGGTGGTGGCGGTGGTGGTGGATATTACGGCGGCGGTGGCTCCTGCTTTGCGGGCGGTGGCGGTGGAAGCAGCTATACAGCTCCCGGCGTTACCTCTGTTACACATACACAAGGATTTCGAATCGGCAACGGACAAGTCATAATTACTTACGGCCCGGTGGTGAGTCCTGCAGCTCCTGTTTCAATTACAGGAACGACGAATGTTTGCCAGGGATCGGCATCGAATTTTTCGATCAGCGCGGTAAGCGGGGCCACTTCCTATACATGGTCGGTTCCTTCGGGTTCAGTAATTAATTCAGGACAGGGAACGACTGCGGTCAATGTTACATTCGGCACTTCATCAGGAAACATTTCAGTTACCGCGGATAATGCATGCGGATCAAGCGCCGCGACAAATCTTGCGGTCACAATTAATGCTTTGCCTGCTATAACTGCTACTGCAGGAAGCCCGACGATCTGCGATGGAAATTCATCCATCCTCACAGGGTCAGGTGCAACTACATATTCATGGATGCCAGGTTCGCTTTCGGGAACTACAGTCACCGTTTCTCCGACAGCAACAACTACTTACACAGTGACAGGTGTTGATGTCAACGGTTGTTCGAACACGAATAGTGTAACGGTAGCAGTGAATTCGCTTCCTGTTGTTGTAGCGAATACTACCGCAAGCGCAATCTGCTCCGGCGATGCTGTAACTCTTTCCGGCAGTGGCGCTTCTACTTACTCATGGTCGCCAAGCATTATGGATAATGTTGCGTTCAATCCATCTGCCACAACAACATATACTGTAACGGGAACAGACAGCAATGGCTGCCAGGAGACAGATGAGATTACGGTAATTGTAAATGCACTTCCAACAGTAGCCGTTAATTTCCCGATGGATACGGTTTGTCTGAATGGAGGAATGGTAATGCTGGCAGGAGAATCACCTGCAGGCGGAACATGGAGCGGGACCGGTGTAACAGGAAATATGTTTGATCCGATGGCTCCCGGTATTGGCTGGGCAACGATCAATTATGCTTACGTGGATGCAAACGGCTGCGCAAATTCAATCAATGATTCGCTGAACGTAGATGTGTGTGCGGATATGTTCACACTTCCTGCATTCAGCGATGTCTCCGTTTATCCGAATCCGAATAACGGAGCATTTGCCATCACATTCAATGCAGCCGTCAGTGATCTTGTCATTACAATCACAGACATGCAGGGGCGCGTAGTTTATTCTTCGATCGAAAATAACGCGCGTGCAGGTTATACAAAACAGATCAGCCTTGAGACGGAGGCTTCTGGTTTGTACCTAATGCACATCAGTGTAAATGGAGCACAGCGGACAGAGAAAATTTCTGTTCAGAAATAAAGAAAAGGCTTATCCGGAGCTGTTGGTTTGGAATATTTCTGAACTAACAGCTCCGGATTTTTTATTATGCTAAGCTCCTGAATCTTCAGAAGGAATTGCAGCAATAGTTTTCTTCTGCAGGCTGCCCGGTTATCTATTTAAATTCTCCGGTTGTCTTTTCTCCGGGAACGTAAATGCATCCACAGCATCTTTCGTTGTGTAATTCACAGGAAACATTTTGAGGGAAACGGGGTGTTTTTCAGAATGGGGTTTACAAAACAACGATAATACCTGCGATCAGCCCAACACGATATTGTCGATCAATCTCACCGCTCCGAGATGAACAGCAATGCACGCGACCACATTTTTTTTCTGATCAGCAGCAACAGATATTAATGTTGTTACGTCTGCGATCTCGAAATACTCTAATTTCATCTTCGGCTCAGAATTGATAATCGCAGTTACTAATTCTTTTATCTCGTCGATCGAATGATCATTCCATCTTTCTTTCGCTTTGAACAATGCTTTGGAAATCAACGGCGCGATTTTCCTTTCTTCTGCTGTTAATCTCATATTGCGCGACGACATGGCAAGTCCGTCGGCTTCCCTTACAATCGGGCACGGAACAATTTCTACCGGCATGTTCCACTCCTTCACCATCTTTCTGATCACCGCAAGCTGCTGAAAATCTTTTTCGCCGAAATACGCTTTGCACGGACCAACTGCGTCGAATAATTTTTTCACCACTTGTATCACGCCTGCAAAATGCCCGGGACGATGAGCGCCCTCCATCACGGTATCCAATCCGTCAAGGTCGATCGGTGGCACGGCTTCAGCTGTTCCATCAGGATACATTTCCTCAACTGCAGGCAGAAAGAGGAAGTCGCAGCCTGCTTTTTGGAGCATTTCCGTGTCTTTTTCAATTGTACGCGGGTAATGAATAAGATCCTTCTGGTTATTGAATTGCGTAGGATTGACAAAAATACTGGCGGCAACGATCTCATTTTCAGCCTTCGCCCTTGTTAAGAGCGCAATATGCCCGGGATGAAGCGCACCCATGGTCGGCACAAAACCGATCGGTTTTCCCTGTGAGCGTAGCGCATTAAGCGTTTCCAGCACCTGTTTCCGTTCGTGAATAGCTATCATGCTGAAATGCTTGATTTTACAGAGAAATCGGGGGGTGAAACTACGGTTTTTTGTGAATTAACGGATTTTTTTTTATTATCTTTGTACTCCTTTCGGAAATATCTCCCACCTACATATGAACAAAAAAGCCAGAGTACTTTACGTGTCACAGGAAATTACACCTTACCTGGACGAAACTCCAATGGGCCATATTGGACGTTATCTGCCCCAGGGCATACAGGAAAAAGGGAAAGAGATCAGAACCTTCATGCCGCGTTACGGATGCATTAACGAGCGCCGTAACCAGCTTCATGAAGTGATTCGCCTTTCCGGGATGAACCTTATTATCAACGACACCGATCACCCGCTGATCATCAAAGTTGCCTCCATTCAGGCGGCGCGTATGCAGGTGTATTTCATCGATAATGAAGAATATTTCCAGCGCAAGTTTATTCTTACCGATAAAAAAGGCGACTATTTCGCCGATAACGATGAGCGTATGATCTTTTTCGCGCGCGGAGTTATTGAAACCGTTAAAAAGCTCGGCTGGGCGCCTGACGTGGTGCATTGCCATGGCTGGTTTACAGCACTTTTGCCACTTTATTTGAAAAAAGCTTTCCGCGACAACCCACTTTTTGCTGAAACGCGCGTCATATACTCAGTTTATGATGACGAGTTCCCGAATCCGCTTCACAAAGACTTCTCAAAGAAGATTCTTGTGGAAGGAGTTGAAAAAGGAGATGTTGATGCAGTTGCAAAGCTTCCTTCATTCGCCAATCTCAACAAATTGGCTATCGATTATTCCGACGCCGTTATCAAAGCTTCACCGAAAATCAATAGCGATGTCGAGAAATACATTAAAAAATCAGGAAAAAATTCACTCGAATTCAAATCTCCTGAAGAATATGTCGCGGCTTATTCCGAATTTTACGACGCCGTTTTGGCTGAAGAGCCTATGCTCGTCGACTAATGATATGAGATTTAATCCATCCTGCTTTTATTACCCGGTTTTGTCCCGCTATTTCAGCGGGACGAAATTTTTTCTGATCGCCGCTATTGTGCTGCTGGCTTCCTGTAAGAAAGAAAGTCCTCTCGGTTCTGATATTCAGCCCGATGGCGACCTTATCAACCTTCAATATACCGATTCGCTTACACTCCGCAGCATCACCGTAAAGGAAGATTCCATTCGCAGCGATGAATCCGGCATTGTACAGATCGGCGACATGAATGACCCCTTTTTGGGCAATACCAAAGCAAGCCTTTTTACCCAGCTCGTAATCCCGAATAATCTCCTGGGCGTGGAATTCGATTCACTCACTGTGCCCGCCGTGCTCGATTCCTGCACGCTCAATCTGCGATATGATTTTGAATATTACGGAGATACTTTGCAGGATCAGCAATTCAACGTTTACCAGCTAACAGAGGATCTGCAATACGACAGCACGTATTATTCCAACCAGGTAAAACAATGTTATCCGACTTACGCTTCCCGTGTGCCTGTTGGTGGCGCGTTGATCACACCTCACCCACGCACGAATACTATAATTGGCGCGGATACCACCGTTCCTCTATTACGCCTTCCGATCAATTATAATTTCGCGCAATCCATCTTTGCAGAAGGACGGCCGGGCGGCGCATTCCGCACTCCTGCTGATTTCCTGCAATTCATGAAAGGAATTTACATTGATGCCACAACTCCATCTGGAACAGGATCGCTTTTACGTTTTAATCTGGCAGACACCAGCACCAAATTCATTTTCTATTATCACGTCGGAACGGCAATAAAAACGTTTTCGCTGGTAATCAATTCCACCACTGCATATTTCAGCAACTACAAGCACAACTTCACTTCCGCTACAATGGGCGATCTGAATTTCCAACTCGCAAACCCGAGTGTGTATTCTTCGAATGCAACGTATGTTTCAGGAGCAGCAGGAGTAAAAACAAAAATTGAATTCCCATACCTGGAAGAGCTGAGAAATCTCGGCTACACCATTGCGATCAACAAAGCAGAGCTCGTATTCAAAGCAGATCCAACAACTGTCGACGGAACTTTCCCGATCAATAAACAATTGTATGTTGTCTCAATCGACAGCGCGGGTCGCCAGATCTTATTGCCGGATATGTTCGAAAGTGCCAGCTATTTCGGAGGTTCGGCAAATACTACCGCGAATGAATACCGCATCAATATTGCGCGCTATTTTCAGCAGCTGATGGAAGGATCAAAACCAAACAACGGACTTTTCCTGAAAGAATTTGATGCGAACGGACAAGGACGAAGAGCTGTGCTGGGAAGCGGGAGGAATGATGCGTCGAACAATTATAAAATGTACATTCACTTAGTGTACACTCGTATTAACTGATTTAAGAATTTTACATTATGTGTGGAATTGTCGCTTACATCGGTAAACGTAAAGCTTACCCGATTCTTATCAAAGGACTTCGCCGCCTGGAATACCGTGGCTACGACAGCGCCGGTGTCGCGCTGATCAACGAAAGTCTGAATGTCTATAAGTGTAAGGGAAAAGTTGACGATCTTGAAAAATTCACTTCAGGAAAAGATGTGGAAGGCACGATCGGTATTGGCCATACACGCTGGGCTACGCACGGTGAGCCGAATGATGTAAATGCGCATCCGCAATTTTCCGGAAGCAAAAAGATCGTTTTGATCCACAACGGGATCATTGAAAATTATTCACCGCTCAAAGAAGAGATGAAAAAGCGCGGTCATAAATTTGAAAGCGATACCGACACAGAAGTCCTTGTTCATCTCATTGAAGATATTCAGGAGCGTGAAAAAGTCGACCTGGCTGAAGCTGTCCGCATTGCGCTCAATAACGTGATCGGCGCTTATGCAATCGTCATTCTTTCACAGGAAGATCCGGATATTCTTATCGCCGCGAAAAAAAGCTCACCGCTTGTAATTGGTGTGGGCGAAGAAGAATTTTTTGTGGCTTCCGATGCGACACCGATTGTAGAGTACACAAAAAATGTCGTGTACCTCGAAGATGAAGAGATCGCGGTGATGAACCGTAAAGGAAAGCTGCAGATCAAAACCATTCGTAATAAAGAAGTCGATCCGTATATCCAGGCGTTGCAGATGCAGCTGGAGACCATTGAAAAAGGCGGCTTCGAACATTTCATGCTCAAAGAAATTTATGAGCAGCCACGTTCCATCAAAGACAGCATGCGCGGTCGTGTAAATGCGCTGGAAGGAATTGTTGCGCTGGGAGGAATTCATGAGCATCTTCAGAAATTTACCAATGCAAAACGTATTCTCATCATCGGCTGCGGCACCTCGTGGCATGCCGGTCTTGTAGGCGAATATTTATTTGAAGATCTCGCACGCATACCTGTAGAAGTAGAATACGCTTCCGAATTCCGCTACCGCAATCCTGTTATTTACGAAACAGATATCGTGATCGCAATCTCCCAATCCGGAGAAACTGCTGATACGCTTGCTGCCATCGAGCTTGCAAAATCAAAAGGCGCTACGATCTTCGGTGTTTGTAATGTGGTTGGTTCAACTATTCCACGCACAACGCACGGAGGTTCTTACACACACGCCGGACCTGAGATTGGTGTTGCATCTACCAAAGCATTCACTGCGCAGGTGACAGTGCTTACGATGATGGCGTTGTTGCTCGGTCACCGCCGCGGAACAATTACACAAAGCCATTACCACGAAATGCTCAGCGAGCTGGAAGCAGTGCCGGCGAAAGTTGAAAAAGTATTGAAGCTCGACGACCAGTTAAAATACATCGCCTCTGTTTTTAAAGACGCAAAAAATTTCCTTTACCTCGGCCGCAGCTACACATTCCCTGTAGCGCTCGAAGGTGCGTTGAAGCTCAAAGAAATTTCTTACATCCACGCCGAAGGATATCCTGCCGCCGAAATGAAGCACGGCCCGATCGCGCTCATCGACGAAGAAATGCCGATCGTGGTTATTGCCACCAAAGGAACATCGTACGAAAAAGTGGTGAGCAATATCCAGGAAGTAAAAGCGCGCAAAGGAAAAGTCATCGCAGTCGTCACTGAAGGCGATACGATCGTAAAAACCATGGCCGATCACGTGATCGAAATTCCGGAGACGGATGAAAAGCTGGTGCCGCTGGTTTCTGTTGTTCCGTTACAATTGCTGGCTTATCACATCGCTGTGATGCGTGGCTGTAATGTAGATCAGCCGAGAAACCTGGCGAAGAGTGTGACGGTGGAATAAGCCTTCTGCTTTATCGCCTTCGATACGTCCCGCTTAAGTTAAATTTTTGTGGAAATAAATATTGTAAAAGCGGGCCTGCTCAGTCTGACAAGAGAACTATTTTCTTGTCAGACAGGTTCGTTGGGCAACGTTATTTTATAAATTCTGCTTTGTCGCCTTCGATACGTCCCGCTTAAGTTAAATTTTTGTGGAAATAAATATTGTAAAAGCGGGCCTACTCAGTCTGACAAGAGAACTATTTTCTTGTCAGACTGAGTAGGCCGTCAAAACAAAATTGAGTTTTTACAAATAGTTTTTCTTTGACGGACGTATCGAAGGCGACAAAAGATACTGCCCCTGCCGCCTTTTTCCTTTCCCTGCCGCTTTTTTTATTCCACCCACATAATCAACTTCGCATTATTCTCATACTTCTTCAGCTCCTCTTTATCCGCGCAGATGATGGCAATAAAATCTATTAACGGAAGGATCATTCCGCCGCCTGCTGTGACTAAATACACCACGGGCACCCACGGTTCGGTTCCGAGATAAATGCGGTGAAGTCCGAGAAAACCAAACGGAACGGGAAATGCAAGAATGGAC
>JALYQL010000089.1 GCA_030855855.1 Bacteroidota bacterium
ATGGTGTTCCGCCCTGGAATGTCCAGCTCCATGAAGTCGGAGTGTTTGTACTCAGGTCAGTGAAGGTTACGCTGCCTCCCGGACAGAGCGTAGTTGGTGTTCCGGAAAAATTCGCGACAGGTGCTGCTGCGCATGAAAAGGCAGTCATTTGTGATGGTCCGCATATGTTTGCTACAACACTTTTCGCCTGAACAAAATTTCCGCCCGCAAGATCATTCACACCAAGCGCACGATTAGAGGTTCCGTTAGAGATCGCGTAGTGCATGATCGCACCATTATTGATTACGTGACCAAGCTGGTGGCCATGTCCGAGCTCATGCACGGCAACAGTTTCAAAATCGTATTCGCTTCCTGTTGGTAAAGACGGACCATACTCCCATGTCAGCGGAGAAATATTACTTCCATCATCAAAAATAATGTCGAGCTCATTTACATACCACACGATCGTAGGACCGCTTGCGCAACCTGACCAATAGCTGTAACACACTCCGAGAATTCCCGCAGAAAGGGGCGCTGTATTATCGTTGCAGATAATATTCGTGCCATCGCTTAAAGCATCATTGATCGAAGTTGTTGCACCAATGCTCCAGTTTACCCCGGTAGCACATCTCCAGCTATCGAAAGCGCGTACGAATGCTGCACGCTCAACTGTGTTTGCGTCAAATGCAGTATTCATCCGCCAGGTATATCCGCCTGTTCCGTTATCATTAATATGATCGGTCTGATATGCAATGACTCCTGAACCCGGATCAAAATCGACATTCAGATGAGAATAACTTACTGTAAGTGAGCCCGCGCTGGTTTGCGTTACACCTTGTGTTACCTGTATGGTGCCGGTTCCGGCATTGGAAGGAACTTCAACTACGATTTGTGTGCTGCTCCATGAAATATATTGTGAAGGAAGTGGATTAATATACGTTGCGCCTCCGTCATCTCCGTTTTTAAATCCTACAAATCCCGAACCTTGTGTAGCACCGAAACCTGTTCCGTTAATCGTAACTGTCGTTCCGGTTCCTGCAGTTACTGTGGTTGGTAAAAATCCTGAAATAACCTGTGTGGTTGGATTAGGCCCGTTATGCAATGCTGCTGAACTGTGAATAGAATAGGACTGCACCTGTGCATATGTCAGGCGGTTCGGATCGAGAACAACAGGATAAAGATCAGTTTCAATGTAACTATAAGTATGAAAAATATCAGAAGCGGTTTCAGTGATCGGATCGTATTTAATAAATCCCTGAACAGAAGCAAATGCTTCGAATTGCGGAATGCCTGTCATATTCGCAGGAAGATTCCGCATGTGAGTTACAGGTGCGCAGGTAAACACGCCGATATCTCCGGGAATAAGCTCAAGTGCCGGATCAGCAATGATCTTTGTAAGACCAACAACACCGCCTTCAGAAATAATACTGATGGTGGATGTTGAAAGTGTGCCTTTGAAGATCTTGTAAATCTCCACCTGGCTGGAAGTGTAGATCATAGTACTGTTAGTGTTCCAGAAAGAATTCTGGCTGATCACTTTTCCTTCCACAGTCAACGTGGCAGCAGATGCGCGCTGGCTTAACGGAACTTCAACAACAGAGCATTGCGCGGCGGCTGAAAAATAAAAAGAAAGGCAAAGGAACGAGAGTAAGAGGTTTTTCATGAGAGGGAGGTTAAGGGCAGACAATTTAGGCAACAAATGCTTCACAAACAAAGGGTTACGCTGATTTTTAGCTGTTATCCAGCGAATCATGGTCGTGCGAAGATGAACCCTTATTTCTGACTGATGAAACTTTTATACGATGCCAGCGGCAAAATGGATTCAACCGGGATTGAAGAAAATTTATTTGGCTGAGCAGGTCATCTAAGTTTTTAATGGATACTGAACAGTATAAAATCGGTAAATTGACCGGCTAAAAAGCAGAAAATATGCCTTCATTTCTCGATTTCGAACAATTGGACATCCGCACCGGCACCATCACAGAAACCGCCGATTTCCCGGAAGCAAGAAACCCTGCCTATAAATTATGGATCGATTTCGGCCCGCTGGGAATAAAAAAATCCTCCGCGCAGATCACAAAATTATATTCTAAAGAAGACCTGATCGGAAAACAAATTATAGCCATATTGAATTTTCCACCACGACAGATCGCCGGCTTCCTTTCCGAAGTGCTCGTGCTCGGCGTTTACGGAAATGATAAAGAGGTTGTTTTACTTCAAACGGAAAGAAGTGTTGAAAACGGAAGTAAAATCGGGTGAAGGAATTCCGATTGGTTGATTGCCGATTGTCGATTTAAAAAACTTACACGGCAAACATTCCTTTACAATCAATCGCAAATCGGCAATCGCAAATCACTTTTGCGCGGAATAATCGCAAATCGGCAATCAACAAATCGTAAATACTTTTCAAAGGGAATCCCAGTATTCCACCGCTCTTCGCGTATGCGGAATTACAATCGTTCCACCAACAATATTCGCTACTGCAAAAACTTCGAAGATCTGTTCGCGGGTTATTCCTTGCTCGTGGCATTTTCCGAGGTGATATTTTATACAATCGTCGCAACGCAGCACCATAGATGCAACGAGCCCGAGCATTTCTTTTGTCTGCACCGGCAAAGCGCCTTCCTGGTAAGTATTTGTATCCAGGTTAAAAAGACGTTTGAGCACAAGATTATCCGCGCCAAGAATTTTCTCATTCATTTTTTCGCGGTAAGCGTTGAAATCTTCTGATTGAGTCATTTAGTTCGGGTTTTTTAGTTTAAAAAGTTTCGGGTTTCTAGTTTCGGGTTAGTTAGTTTCGGGTTAATAGTTTCGGGTTTAAAAAAGGGTTGTTATTATATTTACAAGCTTAACAAACAACAAACCCGAAACAACAAACAACAAACAATAAACCAGAAACAACAAACAACAAACAACAAACTAAACCTTAGCGGCCCGTCGTTTCTCTACCCGTTTTGCTACAACAATGCTGGCTTCGTATAAAATATAGAGCGGAAGCGCGACGAGCATTTGTGTGAAAATGTCGGTTGTCGGAGTAATTACGGCAGATATGATAAGAATGGCAATAACGGCGTGTTTGCGGTATTTACCCATAAAACTTCCTGTAATGATTCCGAATCTTGCGAGAAAATAAACGACGATCGGAAGCTCGAACACAAGGCCCATTAATAGAACGAGCGTGGTGACAAGTGAAATGTACGAATCGAGAGAAGGCGTATTCATGATGGCCGCATCGACCTTGTAATTACCAAGGAAATAAACAGCCATTGGCGTAACAACATAATAACCGAATAAAACCCCTGCCAGAAATAATCCCGTAGCATATAGAATAAAGCCACGTGCGCCGGAAGCTTCACTGGATTTCAGGGCAGGTTTGATAAACCGCCACAATTCCCAAAGCACATAAGGAAAGCCGGCGATAAGTCCTGCCACAATAGATCCCCACATCGCCAGCGTGAATTGACCCATCATATCGATATTTATCAGCTTGAAATCAAAATCCTTAAAGCACAGCGCATCCCCCATTCCATTGTTATTGGAAAAATCGCAGAGAAATACATAAGTGAAAAAATCCGATTTTGATGGTCCGAGAATTATTTTTCCGAAAAGTATTTCAGGATAACAAAAGGCGACACCGGCAAGCACAACAATCACAGCAGACGCACGCACCAAATGCCACCGCAGCGCTTCGAGATGCCCGAGGAAAGACATTTCGCCTGCTTTTTTCTTGCCTGTATTACCTGAAAATAGTCCCATGAAAGCGCGAAGATAGGTAAGAGTTCGGAGTGGTTAGTTCGGAGTTCAGAGTTAATTGACGCGAAACAGCATTTCGCACCTTTTTAACGACTTCTCTGAACTATTTCCGCGAACTAACCATTATTATCTCCGAACTAATAACTCCCAACTCCGAACTATTTCCACGAACTGAACATTATTAACTCCGAACTAATAACTCCCAACTCCGAACTATTAACTATTTTCACATCCTATGAAAGCCGAACGCCGAACCGCTTCAACTGGTCCGATCCCGACTCGTCAAATTTCCTCCGAAAAAAAGGCGCTACGTAAACCATCCTTTCTTATCTCCGCACTTTTCCTTCTCGTGACGGTGATCTTTGCTTATTCCAATCATTTCGAAAATCCATTTGAATTTGACGACGATCATACCATTGTCAACAACACCGGCATCCGCAAGCTCAGCAACATTCCATACTTTTTTACCGATTCCGTAAAATCGAGCACGCTTCCCGCCAACCAGGCATGGCGGCCGGGGCTGGTTACCTTAAACGCGGTCGATTATGCCATCCAGCATCGAATGGATTCGCTTGCAAGGGAAGATTCAACAGGCTTTGCAGCAAAAATTGAACGAACTTTTTCGCCGCAATGGAACGATGCCGCAAAAAACGGAAGGGCAAATGGTATTAATCCATTCTGGTTTCACTTTTCTATTTTCTGCAGCTACCTGCTGCTTGGATTCCTTCTTTTCTTTTTTCTGCTTCATATTTTAAGAAAAGCTTTTCCCGAAATAAATTACACGCACTGGGCAGCGCTCATCGGAACAGGATTGTTCATGCTACACACTGCCAACGCGGAAACCATCAACTACATCATTTCACGCGACGATTCTTTTTCGACCATGATGGTGGTGCTTGCATTTGTTATTTATTTCTATTCGCCATTGTCAAGAAAATACTTCCTCTTTTTCATTCCCGTTTTTCTCGGCTATTTTGTCAAAGAGCCAACAGTCATGTTTGCCCCGCTCCTGCTCGTTTATATCTGGCTCTTCGGCGATCCTGATAAAAAGAAAGGACGAATGATCGTTCAGCTCATCTTTGGTTTTACCCTTGCCATCATAATGTATTTTGTTTCGCGTGGAATGACGACAGAACATCATACATACGGAGGCGGCGAATGGTATAAATATATTCTCACACAGCTTTTTGTGGTTGTGCATTATTTCAACAGCTTCTTCCTGCCATTTAATCTCAGCGCAGATACCGATTGGAAGCTCGTGCAAACGGTGTTCGACGATCGCGTCATCGCCGGATTATTTATTATTGTTTTCCTGCTGATCGTTACGTGGAAATGTTCACGCAAACAGGAAACAAAACCAATTGCATTCGGCCTTCTCTGGTTTTTCATCGCGTTGCTGCCGACCAGTCTTTTTCCTTTATCCGAAGTGCTTAACGATCACAGGCCATTCTTTGCTTATATCGGCCTCACTCTCTCGCTTGCGGCAACTGGCATTTATCTTTTGAGAAAAATAAACGACAACAAAAACATTAAACTTATAAAGTATGGAATGACCGGCTTTTCAATTTTGCTTCTCAGCGCGCACATTGCCGGAACACGCCACAGGAATTATGTATGGAGCAGCGGCGAAACTTTATGGAAAGATGTGACAGAAAAAAGTCCGGGTAACGGAAGAGGATGGATGAATTACGGACTTACGTTTATGAGAAGAAATACTTCTGATTCTATCATCAGAAAAAACAGCATGGACAGCGCGATACTATGTTTCACCAGGTCGCTGAACATTAATCCGGATTATTCTTATATCAATATTAATATGGCCATCACGCTTTCAAGAACAGGAAAAGATGCCGCCGCGGAACCATATTATACAAAAGCAATAACGGTTGATCCTTATAATCCTGAATGTTATTATTTCTACGGATTGTATCTCATAAAAATGAACCGTGGCGACCAGGCAATTAAAATTCTGAACCAGGGACTTGCGATCAGTCCGGCGCATGAAGGAATTAACCTGGCATTAAATTCTCTTGGAGGCGCAAACTTTATCTCTGTTCTGCAAAGCGCGCAGGATGCTGTTAAGAAAAATCCTACTCCCGAGAATTATGTCAATCTGAGTCTTGCATTTTATAACAACGGGCAATATCCCGAAAGTGCCGCTGCAGCCAAAGCGGCAGCCTCGCTTAAACCGGACTACGGGATCGCGTGGAATAATGTTTGTGCTGCTTATAATAATATGGGCGAATGGGATTCGGCCCTGGTTGCAGGAACACGTGCGGTGGAATTAAATCCGCAGGATGAGAAATCGAGGAACAATTACATTTTTGCACAGCAACAGAAATTACGTTTTGAGAAACTGGAAGCCGAAGCAAAAGTGAAAAACGATTTTGCAAGCTGGGTCAATTTAGGATTGGAATGGGATAAAGCCGGCAACTACAGAAAGTTCATGATCGCGGAGCAACAGGCCACGCTGCTCAAACCGAACGACCCGCTTGGATGGAATAATGTCTGCGTAGCCGCGAATAAATTACACGATTGGGACAGGGCGATCGTTGCCGGTGAAAGAGCAGTGAAGCTTAATCCTGATTACCAGCTGGCAAAAAATAATTTAGCGGAAGCGAGGAAAGGGAAAGGCAATAGTCAGTAGGCAGTGGGCAGTAATCAGTAATCAGTAATCAGTAATCAAACATCAAAAAACAAATCGTAATTCGTAAATCGTAATTTGTACATCCCTTCATGAATATACTTGGTTTTAACTGTTACGGTCACGATTCGGGAGCGGCGCTTATTGTAGATGATGAAGTGGTTTTTGCTGTGGAAGAAGAACGGATGAACCGCAAAAAACATTTTGGTGGTGTTCCTGAGCATGCTATCCGTGCGTGTCTCGATCATGCGGGATTGACGCTTGCGGATATTGATCATGTTGCATTTTTCTGGAAGCCATCTATTTCTTATGCTAAGATCCCGGTTTACCTTTTGAAATTCTGGAATAAAGTGCCAACGCTGCTTCGTGAGCAAAAAACATTTTCGGTAGAAGAAAATCTTGGGATGTTGAATTATCTCAAAGACATGAAAAAATTGCCGGAAACATTGAAAAAATTGTTTCCGCCTGCCCCTTCGGGGACTGCCCCTTCGGGGACTGCTGCTCCGGCCAAATTTAAATTTCATTTACTCGAGCATCATTTCTGTCATGCTGCCAGCGCTTTTTACCCTACACCATTCGAAGATGCCGCGATCTTAACTATTGATGGCGCCGGAGAATGGACCACCAGCATGCTTGCACACGGAAAAGGAAATACGATAAAGAAGATCGGCGCTGTCGTTACCCCTTATTCGCTCGGCGCTTTTTACCAGGCCATTTCACGTCATCTCGGATTTAAATTAATCGAAGGTCCCGGGAAATTAATGGGCCTTGCTTCTTATGGAAATCCGGAAACGGAAATTTATAAGAAGATGCGCGAAATTGTAACGCTTACTCCCGACGGTGGATTTAAGCTCGACATGTCTTACCTCTGCTATCATTACACTCGGAAAAGCGGCGTTACAAAAAAATTCACGGACGCTTTTGGTCCGTCGAAAACAGAAGGAAAAGACTGGAGTGCGCACGAGCTGGATGTAGCGGCAGCCGCGCAACATATTGTAGAAGATGTTATTCTTCACATGGTGCGCACGCTCAAGAAAAAAACCGGCTCCGAAAATCTTTGCATGGCCGGTGGTGTCGCGCTGAATAGTGTTGCAAACGGATTGATCGCGAAAGAAGGATTATTTAAAAATATTTTCATCCAGCCGGCTGCGGGAGATTCCGGAACAGCATTAGGTGCTGCTTTATTGCTGAATCATTCGGTGCTCAACCGCCCGCGAAAATGGATCATGGAAAATGCATTTCTTGGTCCGGAATATACCAGCAAACAATATGAAGCAGCCATTAAACAAAGCGGTCTGCCGTATGTGCGCACAGAAAATTACAATGAATTTGCGGCGAAGAAATTAAAAGAAGATAAGATCCTCGCCTGGTTCCAGGGAAGAATGGAATTTGGTCCGCGCGCTTTAGGTAACCGGAGCATCATCACTTCCCCGCTCCATCCCGATATGAAAGCGATCGTAAACGCTCGCGTGAAATTCCGTGAAGCATTCCGTCCGTTCGCGGCCATTGTGCTCGAAGAAGATTGCGGCAAATATTTCGACAGTAATTTTCCAAATCCATACATGCTTTTCGTTTACAATGTGCGGCCTGAATATTTGGGAAAGATGCCCGCGATCACGCACGTCGATAATAGTGTGCGCATTCAAACAGTAAATGAAAAAGAAAATCCGCAGCTGAGAAAGTTACTTGAAGCATTTAAAAAGGAAACGGATTGTTCTGTTTTGCTGAATACTTCTTTCAACATCAAAGGCGAACCGATTGTTGCTTCTCCGGAAGACGCTGTGAAAAGTTTTGCGGAAGCAGATATCGATTACCTCGTGATGGGAGATTTTGTGGTGGCTAAGCGGGGAGATGAGGCAAACCTTGGCGCGGCTCTGCATTAAATTATCACACTTTTATTTCTATTAACTCATTCCGGCGAAAAGACTTGCTGATCAGAACTTGTCTTTTCGAAAAAACTCATCGATCGAAATCTGGTGGATGTTCAATATTCTTGTCAGACTTTTAATAGTAAGATTTGTTTTGCCTTTTTCAATTCTCCAATATTGCATTCGTGAAAGATCGTTTTCAAGTGCAAACGATTCATAGCTCTTATGCCCGTTTTTGAGCCGAAGCTGCATAAGCTTATTGCCAATTACCTTCAACACCAGATTCGTATCATTCATTTCCTCAGTCACTTTCAATGCCGTCCCTTTCATCCCCGAAAAGTCCTAAACAATCCCCTGCTATGTTACCACATAAATAGATACACCTTTTAAGTATATCAAACGCTTAATTGCGTACCTTGGTGATATAGCCCTTGCGTAATAGCCGGAGTTGGACCGCGTATTTTTTTATAAGGATGGATTATTTTATCCTGAGACCTCCGAAGCATTTATAACCGAAAAAAAACCGGGCCTTCTCCTTTTTGCTTTAAGAAGAAACATTGAAAAAGAATATCATCTGCAGAGATGGCAGAAGTATTAGTAAATTATTGCTGCCATCATTTTCATAGCGCTATTGAAAGAAGTTACCAGTAATTTTTGCTAATTGCTCAAGGTTCGCCTGCTCAATCGGATGTGGTGTTCCTGGAATGATCTCCACTGTTGAATTCTTTAAATGTTTTTGCGCATCATTGGTCTCCTCAATTGTCACCATACGATCCTGATCACCGAGCATTAATAAAATGTCATGCTTTATTTCTTCAAAATCCGGCAGTGTCAATGCAGGCTCGCTTCCTAAATTCAAAAACAACTCGGTCGTGCGATGCAAAACTTCTTTCCAGTGATTCGGCTGATGCAATTTATCCAGCGCTTCGGCGAGTACCGGCGCTTTCAGTGCAATCTTTTCCGCGTCGATCATCCGCGCCATATCAGCTGCGATGAAATGGTCCCACTCCAGCTTTGTTCCCAGCGTAATGATCTTTCCTACACGCTCCGGAAAATATTTCGCAAGATACAATCCGACAAAGCCGCCCATGCTGTAGCCGAAAATATTAATTTTTTTAAATTGATTTTCATCCATCCATTTCAAAACACTTTCAGCAAATAATTTCATCGAGAATGCTTCTGCAGGAAATGCCTTTCCGCCGTGACCCGGAAAATCGAACACGTGGACGGATGAGAATTGTTTTTGTAATTCTTCCTGCAGCGGAAGCATTTGTTTTGATGAGCTGATTGCTCCGTGTAAGAGAAGTATTGGTTCCATTGTGATGTAAGCTGTTTATTTCGGATTGCAAGATGCATAAAAAAGGCGATTGTGCTTCCCGGAGGCAAGCTGTGTTATAGTTTCGCTCCTACGGAGCTTTGGAAGGTGGAGTTATTTTGGGTTAGAAATATTTCGCTCCTACGGAGCTTTGGAGGATGAGGCGTCTTTGGTGTAGGAATATTTCGCTCGCATGGAGCTTTGGAGGATGATGCGTCTTTGGTGTAGGAATATTTCGCTACTAAGGAGCTTTAGCGTGGAGGCGTTTTTGGGTGTAGGAATATTTCGCTACTAAGGAGCTTTAGCGTGGAGGCGTTTTTTGGTGTAGGAATATTTCGCTCCCCGCGGAGTTTTTTTGGATTGGTTGGTTTTCAAGGAAAACAGCTCCGTGGGAGCGAAATATTGCTAACCAACCCAACCGAACAAATAAGGAAGCTCCGTAGGAGCGAAACTACCACCTCTGCCAGCCAAATAAAGTCCCTGGCTTACAAAATCTATCATACAAAAACACTGCGCGATTTAAAAAGAATAAAAATTCCGTCATCGCAATCTGCAATGACGGAATTTTTATTGATGCAAATCTTATTTCTGCTCTTTCACAATATTCGCCGCCTCATTGATGTAAGGATCTTTGCTGATCTTCTCTAAAAAGTCATTCTTGCGCGCCATTTTGGAAGTGTCACTTTGCAAAACAAGTTTATCCGCTGCTAACATATTTATACTCCAGCCTTTGATTGGCTCTTCCAGTGGCTTGAACTTTTTGTTTTCATCTTTCAGTGCTTCACGTGAAGCGTTGTAATCTTCGAGATACAATGATTCTGTCGTCAGATCTTTTTCTCTTTTCAGCTGCGCGGATTTTTGTGAGACAAGCGTAAAAGAAGAACTTGCAGCTACACGTGCCGATGAATTCTTTTTGATCTTAGAATAATCCGGATCGTTCTTCCATGTTTTGTATGGCGCTGCAGGAATCTGGTCCCATGGCATTGGGAAATCCAGGTCTTTTTCGCCTTGCTCATCGAATGAATAATAACCAGGCAGCTGCACATCAGGCACAACACCTTTCAATTGTGTAGATCCGCCGTTGATGCGATAGAACTTCTGGATCGTCACTTTTACAGAGCCAAGCGGCATCATCTCACTTGATGTTCCTTGTGACGGGTAATCATCGAGATCAAAGAAATTCTGCACCGAACCTTTTCCGAATGAGGAAGAAGAGCTTCCGACAATCACACCACGTTTGTAATCCTGGATAGCAGCAGCAAGAATTTCAGAAGCCGAAGCGCTGTTCTCATTGATCAACACCACAAGCGGTCCATCATAGACAACTGCGCCACCATCCTTATCATCATAAACGCTCACACCTTGCAAACGTGATTTCACCTGCACAACCGGGCCGTTCGGAACAAAAAGTCCGACCATTTTAATTACTTCGTAGAGTGATCCGCCGCCATTGTCGCGCAAGTCAAGAATAACACCGCTTACATTTTCCGCTTTCAGTTTTTCCAATTCTTTGCGAACATCTTCAGAACAAGTTCTGCCGGATGTTTTATCCTTGGAGAAATCGGCGTAAAATCCCGGAAGACGGATGTAACCGATCTTTTTGTCTTTATCAATGATCGCGCTTTGTGCAAATGTTTCATCCAGAATAATTACATCACGTATTATCGGAATAACAATGATCGAATTATCTGGTTTCTTAACTGTCAGACGGACTTCCGTTCCTTTTTTGCCACGGATAAGCTTCACTGCATCTTCCACACGCATTCCGGCCATATCCACAGGCTCTTTATCGCCCTGCGCTGCTTTGATAATAAGATCTCCGGCTTTAAGCTGGCCTTGTTTCCAGCAAGGACTTCCCGAAACAATGCTGCTGACTTTGATGTAGCCATCTTTTTCCTGCAATGTCGCGCCGATTCCTTCGAGCTGGCCAGTCATCGCGATATCGAAATCTTCTTTTCCTGTCGGATTGAAAAATTCAGTGTGCGGATCAAAAATTCCGGCTACTACATTCAGGTAAGAAATCATACGATCCTGGCGATCAACTTTTGCAAGACGCTCAAAAACTTCGTCCTGTGTCTTTTTCACTTTCGCACGTGCATCTGCTTCAAGCTCTACATCACTTTTCAGCTTTTTCACTTTGGTGATCTGTTTGCCCATGCTGTCGGAGACAGTAGTGATTGTCGCTTTGGTTTTATCGGTATTCTTTTCGTCATTCAACGCATCTGTCTGTTCTTTTTTCACGTCAATAAAACGCACCATCACCTGGTACTTGAGATATTTTCTCCAGTTTTCCTTCATCTCTGTTTTATCCTTCGCATATCCCATTTTTTCAGGATCAAGCTCAACGCTTTCTTTCACCGAAAAATCAAATGGCTGTGCAAGCGCTTCTGCAACATAAATTTTATCGTCAGCTATGCGCTCAATGAAGATTTCCTGTGAACGATTGAAAAATTCGAAGGTCTGCGACAATACCTGGTCATCAATCTTGTCGTAGTATTTTAATTTTAATTCATCCACATCTGACTGCAGAATAATTTTTTTGTTGAAATCAGCGCGTTTGAGATACGTGTCAAACGTTTTATGTGAAAAAGCATCATTTACGTCTGTTGGAGCAAAGTGCGCATTATGAAGAATACGAAGCATAATATCGAGAACGACTGCTTCTTTCTTCGTGTTCACATCGTCCGAATTGGGAGCTGCTGCGCAACGGGAACTGAGTAAAATATATGCTGTAAAGCCAATAATGGCCGGTATCGCAAAAAGGGCTATTCGGGTTCTGGGTTTCATAAATCAGATGCGTTTATTGTATAACTACGAAATTAGGCAAAAAGCGTGCTGAATTGTCTTAAGAACTGTTAAGTGAACCGGGAATTTGTACGGGCCACAAATGATTCGTGACAAAGGGTATTTGTTATGGATGAATGGTAGCGGTTGCTTCTTACTGTAAAGATGGGATCGGGAAGAAAATTCCATAAACCCGCAGCGTCATTAGTGGAGCGTAAGTCCCATCAGGACGACATTTTTGTAAAAAAAACCATAAAGGAAATTAAGCCCGGTAAGGGCGACATTTTTTCTACGCGCTACGCACACGCTGCCGGCGAAAGCAATCGTCGTTTAATTATATAGCAAAGCTTTATATAGATATTATTTGTCCATAGCAATACGCGGGGAGAAAAATGTCGCCCTTACAGGGCTTTATAAGGGCTAACTTTTTTGTTTTACAAAAATATCGTCCCGATGGGACTTG
>JALYQL010000125.1 GCA_030855855.1 Bacteroidota bacterium
ATTGTTCCTGCGCGGACTTTCTGAAAAAGCGCGAGCACGATGAGTCCGTCTTCCTGGCGAGGCACCAGCAAATCGTATCTGTCGCGGAGGATTTTCGGGAAGTGAAGTTGCCTTCCTGTGCGGAGGGCGGGTGGAATAAGCGATAATTGTTCCATAAGCATACAAATTTATCAGAATTGGCGAGGGATTCAGGGCATGTTGAAATGTTGTTAATAGTCTGTGTTATCGGGTGAAAAGTCGGGTGAATTGTTGAAAAGATTGGTGTTAAAATGGTTGGAAAAACAGAGGTTTTTGTTACATATTGTCATAAGCTGTAAATACACATCATTTCAGGTCCCGTATAGGGGATTGCCGCCCGTCACAAACATCAGATGATTACAAATCGTACTCCTCTGCTCGTACTCCTCTGCGATTCGCCAGGGGCAGCGAATAATTAGCAGGGTATTTAACAATTCTCTATAATTTTAATTCATGGGCTGGTATAAGAAAGATTATTGATACAAGAATCCGCATTATTCTTGGTTATGATCCTGTTTCAGATGATATTCTTTGAAAACTGTAATTCGACATTTGCCATTGCTTGAAGCGGAAGTTCTCATAATGCTTAAATAATTTCCCCCGATTTTTATCAACAACTTCCTTCCTCTACTTCATATTTCTATCTTTACCCATATCTTACAAGTTGTATTATAACTCTTTTTTATTAAAAAATATATCTCCCTATGTCAAACATTAATCTTTTCGAAAACCAGAAGGTCCGTTCAGAGTGGAATCAAAAAGAGCAAAAATGGTATTTCTCAATTGTTGATGTTATTGCGGTTTTAACTGAAAGTCCAAATGCCAGAAAGTATTGGAGTGTCTTAAAAACCCGGCTTAAACAGGAAGGAAGCGAGTTGACTACAAATTGTAGTCAACTGAAAATGCAGTCGGCAGACGGTAAGTTTTATTTAACAGACGTTGCAATACCGCCCCACTTTTACGCATCATCCAATCCATTCCCTCCCCAAAAGCAGAACCATTTAAAATGTGGCTTGCTCAAGTAGGATACGAACGTCTCGAGGAAATTGAAAATCCGGAATTAGCAACACAACGGACAAGAGAACTTTATAAACTCAAAGGTTATCCGGATGATTGGATCGAAAAAAGAATGCGCAGTATTGCCATTCGGGAAGAGTTAACAGAAGAATGGAAAAATCATGGCCTAAAAGAACATTCAGATTACGCCATTCTCACTTCTGAAATTTCAAAAGCGGCGTTCGGATTAACTCCGAAAGAGTATAAAAATCTCAAGGGGTTAAAAAGAGAAAACCTGCGCGATCACATGACTGATCTTGATCTGCTTTTTTCTATGCTGGGAGAAGCATCGACGACAGAAATTGTAAAAACACAGCATCCCAACAGATTTATTAAAAATAAAATTGCCGCCAAACAAGGGGGTCTCGGCTGGGCCGAGAGCCGGCAATGCACGAAAAGCGCTCGAGCTAAAAACCGGGGAAAAAATAATTGCAGAAAAAAATTATCTTTCTGAACCCCAAAAGAAAAAGGAAATTAAGCCTGGTCGCAAGAAATAACGACAGCAAACAAATTATTATTTTCTGAAGAAGAAAAATAGCTTTGTAAAATGTTATTAGAAACCCCAACCCCGGATATTTCACAACCCTTTTCTCCGGAAGTTGTTTCACGATTACAGGCGCTTGAAAAAAAACGCCGGTTTGTCGAGAACAGGATGCTGCTCTGGCTGATCGTTCCTGTGCTGTGGGCAATTCCATTTATCATCGCTTACATTACCGACTCACAGGCAATTTACATTTTCGGAGGCATCTGGATCTTTATCGCGCTTTTCGGAATGGGAACTTACATTCATGTAATCCTGCCATCGAACGAAGAGATTTCTAATCAATATAAAAAGGCAGTCATTCCCGATCTCATTCGCATTGCCGGTGGAGAGGGAGAATATTCGCTCACTCATTCCCTGAAAGTTGAATCGTTTTTGAAATCAGGTTTATATCACGCAAACTATTCTCACTTTGAACGGGCGGATTCGATAGTCGGAAATTACCGCGGAGTTAAATTTGGCTTGTACGAGCTTGCCGTGCAGACGACCTCCTCGCTTACCATGGGACCAATCGGACCGGGCACGCAGATTTATACGAATGTTTTTTACGGCTGGGTTCTGCACGTGCCTATTCGTGCAATGGCCGGAAAAACATACATAATTCCCCGCGTACGGAAGACAAAGCATGAGTCGGACGATTGGATAAAAGCCACTAAAGATTTTTTTGATAAGGAGCATTCCGGCGTGTTCATAACCGGCGACGGAGACTTTGATTCGACGTTCATTGTTTACACCAATTCAGAAAATGATGCCCGAAGCTTATCTCAACCGTCATTCATAAAATTTCTCCTCGTCGTTTTCAACCAATCTGCAAATGCCCCGGCTTTTTCTTTTACAGGAAATCGTGCCGCAATGCACATTGGAATTTCAGACTCTGCTTTTGACAGGCAAACTGGTCAGTGTATTTATCCTCCTGAAACTGATCGTTTAATGAAAAAAGTCCGGTTTTTCTGCGCAATTACCGCCGCGCTATTCTTCGCGGGCAGTCAAAAAGGCGCTGTTTAATCCCAATTTACCGTTCATTCATCGGAAAATTTGCAACTTTAGTCCGTGACTGGCAACGAACCCATAATGGATTGGTTTTCCGCTGAAGAAAAACAGATGCTCGGGAAACTGGACACACAGCGTATTGTCCTGCGCAGAAAACCCGTTTTGTGGATTCTCGTTGCCACAATCTTCATTCTTACCATTGCCATAATGGTCGGAATTCATGGTATGACAAAATACCAGGACGCAGCGTGGCCGGTGATCATCATGCTAATTGTCACGCTTGGTTTTTTCGGTTGCGTGGCCTGGCTCTCTTTTAAATTTACAGAGCGCGATACCATCTCCTGGAAATATAAACGCCTCATGCTGCGACGTCTTGTTCCTAAAATTTTGCCCGGATGGGTTTCTTCTTCTTCACACCGTTTGATGAATGAAGACATCCGGAAAAGCGGTTTATTCCGCGATAAAGCCAATCGTATCGCGCGTGAAGATTATTTATTCGGGCCTGCCGGAAAAGTGGTTGCCGAAGTTTACCAGATCGCGCTTGAAGTGCAGCCAACAGGGAAAAATGATAAAGGAATAGGCATGCTTGAAATGCCCAATAACCATTTTTATGGCTTTTTCTATCGCGTGCATTGTCCCGTGATATTTCCTTGTGATGTTTGGGTTTTTCCACGTCAGCGTAAAATTGACGGCGAGGTGGATGACTGGGCGGAATTATCGGAAGGAAAATTCGCCCACAGCGCGGCAAGAAAAAACATTAAAACCGGCGATGCAGAATTCGATGAGCATTTTTCTGTTTACACCGACGATGTTTCCCGGGCAATGGATATTCTCACACAAAAACGCAGAAAAAATCTCGTCGAGGTAGATCGTTTATTTTCCACAGCATGCGCGTTTTCTTATTCACAGAATAAAGTTTACGCTATGATCGGTTTTGCTGATGATCCGCTTGACATTCGTATGAAAGAAGAGATTGGAGAAGCGCTTCTCAGATACCACTCGGAAGAATTGCGCCGCATGAAAGATGTGGCTACCCTCGTATCGGGAATGTGATTATTTTTCAATCACGATTTTCTGCACTTCAGAAACTGCATCGGAGGAAACACGGAGGAGATAAATTCCGTTTTCAAACCCACTAATATCCGTCACAAAACTCATCCCCCCCATTGTGTTTCCAAACTCCTTCTTCCGAAGAAGTTTTCCGTTCATATCCTCTATCTCTATTACAAGATTGTTTTCAGCTTCCGGCAGGTAGACCGTAAACGAACCGCCTGTAACCGGGTTTGGAAAAACTGTCATGCTGCTGCCCGAAAGCGCGTCAAGGCCCGTAGTGATGATTGAAATAACTGCTGTGTCGGTTGCTGTGCCGCAATTATTTGTCGCAGTCAGTATCACTGTGTAAGTGCCGTTGGTCGTGTATGTGTGTGTAGGATTTTGCTGAACGGAACTCTGTGCATCGCCGAAATCCCATGACCAGCCCGATGTATTTTGTGAATTATCGGTGAATGTCACCACGTTGTTTGTGGTGGTGTAAGAAAAATCTGCTGTCGGATCGGGCAATGTCTGGATAACAATAGAATCGTTTGCAAACATTCCGCAGCCATCTGTAACGCTTACATAAAAGGTACTATCCTGTGAAGGGTTTACAATTACGCTGCTGTTTGTACCAAGTCCATATGACCATTGATAGCTGTAATTTCCATCGCCACCGCTTGCATTTGCAGTAAGTAAAGTTGAAGCCGAAGGACAAATCAATGAATTTCCGCTGATGCTGACTTGTGGCGACTCAACAACAATCGTAACCGGTGCAAGAGTGTCGTTATAAGGATTCCCGTCAATGGACAATGCAGTGTGAACATTAAAAACATATGTTCCGGAAGCGCTCATATTGATTGTTCCGAAAGATATATCTACGTAACCGCCGATAGGCAAAGGGTCACCGTTGTTTGCGGAATTATCATCAATGTAAACAGTTATTGTTTGTGTGATAGCGCCGGTAATTTGAAGGATAACAGGAACAGTATCCTGTGTAAAATCCAGCAATGCATCACCGGCATTCAGTACTCGCACAATAACTGATTCTGTGGAAGTATAACAAGTAGACGCCGTAGGACTAAGCAAATCTACAGGACTTGGGTCGGGAGGAAAAGTTTCGTCGGCGCCCAAATCGGGAACAGGTCCGCGCACCTGGTTATCTATATCCATCGGAACCCACGCAAGATTCATTCCCGCAGCGCTCAAAGCGGTATTCAGCACATGCAGGTCAAGCACAGTCGCAAACATCGGATCAATATTCAGTGAAAGTGCGTCTGATGAAAAAGCGGTCTGCCAGTTCGTGAATGTGGTATAAGTTGTTGAATTTCCTTTTCCGATAAAACCGCGTGCGGGATTGGTGATAAATAAATCATTGTAATCTGAAACGGATCCTGCACTTCCGATTGTATTTGTGGATGGTGTTACAATGCAAAAATGGGCTGCAGGTGCTGATTGTGCTGCGGTGCTGTTCACAAAAATATTATTGCGCGTATTAATAACAGGGCCGGTAGCAGTGCCTGTTTCAAAACAAGCGCTGGAAATCAGTAAGGATGTATTCTGAATTCCGACGTTATTAAAATCAACATGAATAGTGCTGGACGATCCGCCACCTGCCGGTTGAATGTAAATTCCTTTTGCCTGTATTATTGCCGAACCAGCTCCGTTGTAAGAAGAATTGATGCCGGAAACAAAATTATTAAAGATGTAGAGCTCATGTGCTCCGGTTGTATGAACTGCAGCAGAAATTCCGATCACATCATTTGTTGCTGTAAGGCTGTTATTGTGAATGGAGCGGACTTTATTATTATAAATATTACATGTTCCTCTTAATGATT
>JALYQL010000139.1 GCA_030855855.1 Bacteroidota bacterium
TACGGATCAACGCCGATACAATGCCCGCCGACAAGACCCGGAGAAAATTTCAGGAAATTCCATTTTGTTCCTGCAGCTTCGAGCACATCATACGTATTGATCTGCATCCGTGAAAAAATGATTGACAATTCATTCATCAGGGAAATATTCACATCGCGCTGTGTATTCTCGATAATTTTTGCCGCTTCAGCAACTTTGATCGAAGCCGCGCGATGTGTGCCGGGCTCTACGATAATCTCGTAAGTCTTCGCGATATTATCGAGACTTTCCGCATCGCAACCGGAAACTACTTTCAGAATTTTTGTGATGGTATGTTCTTTATCGCCGGGATTAATCCG
Organism: Bacteroidota bacterium; assembly: GCA_030855855.1. GTDB lineage: Bacteria > Bacteroidota > Bacteroidia > Palsa-965 > Palsa-965. The sequence goes on from JALYQL010000139.1 coordinate 339, forward strand.
CTCAGGAGAATAGCCGACTTTAAAATCTTTTTTGAATTTCAAGCCGGATTCTTTTTCCAGAACAGGAATGCAATCTTCTTCGGTGCATCCCGGGTAAACGGTCGATTCAAAAACAACATAATCGCCTTTCTTCAACACTTTGCCAACTGTAGCAGAAGCCGCAAGCAAAGGTTTCAGATCAGGAAGATTATGCTCGTCGATCGGAGTCGGTACTGCGACAATAAAAAACTTCGCTTCTTTTAATTTTTCAAGCGTTGCAGTGAATTCGATATCCGCACCTTTAAAATCAACTTTCGTCAATTCCTGGCTCGGATCAATTCCTTTCTGCATCATCTTCACCCGCTTCTCGTTGATATCGAAGCCGATTACTTTTGCCTTTTTTGCAAACGCAAGCGCAATAGGCAAACCGACATATCCTAATCCGATTATTGCGATTTTTGCCTTTTTATTTAATATCTCCTGGTAGATTGACATTATTTCTTTGATTAGAGATTTCTTGTTAGTTGTTTGTTGTTTGTTGTTCGTTGTTATCGGTTTTGTTTTCGTTGTTATCGGATTTATTTTCGTTTTTCAAAAACCGGACGCCACGAATTTCAGCATTGTTTAGATAACCAATTAACTTTCCGTTTTTATTACAAACTTTCGCGGCTAGTTCAAAATCTTTTTTAAATTCATCCTCTGAAATATATTCATAGTCCAGGCATCTATATAATTGGGACTGAGTCTCATTAACTGAACCTGTTGAATATCCTAGAAATGTAATAAATTCTTTCCTGTTACCCCGGCCAAAACCTTCTGCAATATTATCCATCGCAGAGCCGGAGGAATTTCTTATTTGATCTCTTAAACCAAAATCTTTTGCAAGTTTTCCTTTTTCAACAAATAATTTTACATGTTGGCAAAGCTCCCTCGCATTTTGCCAGGATTCAATGTCTTCAAATTTTCTAAATGTCCCCATATCTATTTTTAACAAAAAACGACAAACAACAAACAACAAACTAACTTTTACGATCTGCTTTTCTAATAGAATATATTCTTTCAATCATATCAACAACTTTCATTCCTTCGAGAGCGTTTGTCGTGATTGTTGTTTTTCCTGTTAATGTATCAACCACGTTCTGGATCATGAAATGGTGATTGTTGGCTGATCCTTTGTATGCACCATAATCATTTGCAGGCGCGGTTTCTTCAAGCACTGGCATTGTGTAATCTTTGATGTGGCAGACTTCTACTTTATCCATGTATTGTCCGCCGATCTTTACACTGCCTTTGCTTCCGATAAGTGAAATGCTGCTCTCGAGATTTTTATCCCAGACTGCGGTGGAATAATTAATGCAACCCATTCCGCCATTGATAAAATCAAAGCTTACAAAACCGGAATCTTCAAACTCCGTCAATTCACCATGATTAAAATCGTTGAACTTCGCCTGTATGTTTGAAATATCGCCGAAGAGCCAGTACAGCAAATCAATCCAATGTGAAAACTGCGTGAATAAAGTTCCGCCGTCTAATTCCTGGTTGCCTTTCCAATTTTGTCCTGAGCCTGCCGAAGGGCTTTTTTTATAATAACGTTCATCGCGGTTCCAATAACAATTCAGCTGCACCATGTACACATCGCCGATGATTTTCTTGTCGACCAATTCTTTCAACCATACTGATGGTGGCGAATAACGGTTCTGCATCACGCAAAAAACCTGGCGATGCACCTGCATAGATTTGGAAATTAATTTTTCGCAATCATTTTTATGCAAGGCCATCGGCTTTTCAACCACCACATGCTTTTCAGCTTCTAATGCTTTCATCGAATGCGCTGCATGCAATCCATTCGGAGTGCAGACATTCACCACTTCTACTTCAGGATGATTTTTCAACAACTCTTCTATGGAAGAATAATACGCCTCTTTTATATCCGCATTTCCTGTTTTTTCTTTCGGCTGCACATCACACACGGCAATGAGCTCTGCTCCCGAATTACGACGCACCATTTCTGCATGACGTTTTCCGATATGGCCCTGGCCGATGACTGCAAATTTTATTTTTGACATATAAATTTCCGGAATTAACCGAGCTTGGTCACTTTATTATTTTCCAGCTTGTATTTTTCATTTGATTCCGGACAAACTGCAATTCCTTCGACGTTGAAATTCAAACGATGTCCGTATTCGCTCATCCAGCCCAAATGTTTTGCAGGATTTCCAACAACACATGCATAATCGTCGACCGTTTTTGTGACTACTGCGCCTGCGCCGATAAAAGCGTACGCACCAATATCATGTCCGCAGACTATGGT
>JALYQL010000165.1 GCA_030855855.1 Bacteroidota bacterium
GCTTCATTCGTTTACCAGCCGCCATCCTTCATTAAAGATTTTCAGGAAATGCCGGCCGATCATTACAAAGCGAGCGAACACATGGCAAACCAGGTAGGCGTAACGATCCGGAATAATGATACGCTCAGCACGGGAAGAAATGTATCGTACGGTTACGAAGTTTTCGACGATGCAGGTGCTTCTGTTGATTCCTACTCGGGTGGCAGCGCAACACTTTTTCCATTCAGCCAGATCGGTTACAGCAATGTTCCTTCACACGCTACACCTTTGATTTATCCTGCAAATTTCACGATAGGCTTTAATACTTTCGCTGTCGGTGATACAGGATTTTATACGATCCGTCATAAACTTATTGACGGTGCAAGAACAGACTCCGCTGATTTCCGCCAGAAGTTTTATAATTATTACGCTTATGACGATGGCACAGCAGAAGTAGGATATGGCTTATACGGTCAATATTCACAGCTTGCTTATAAATTCACTATGCCATCTGCGGCTGTCCTCAGCGATACATTAACGGCAATCCAAATGTATTTTTTGCCTGTATTGGATATTACAAACCTGCAGCAACGGGAGTTTACGCTCAAAGTCTGGGGTGATGGTGGAAATCAACCCGGCACGTTGCTTTATTCGAAGGTACAACAGCATCCGGAATATCTTTTTCAAACGCCGAATCGTTTCGTCACTTACACCATCGATAGTGTGATTCTCCAGCTCAGCCAGGGACAAGTCTATTATATCGGTTGGGAACAGCAGGCGATTGATCGTTTGTATATCGGCTTTGATTACAATAATGATCACTCCGATAAAATATATTACAACACCACAGGAAACTGGTCGCCATCTGTTTTTGATGGTTCATTAATGATGCGCCCGGTTTTCGGCAAGCCTTATCCGATCGGTGGAGATGAAACAGGGATAGAAGAACCTGCTGCAAATGGATTTTCCGTTTATCCGAATCCTGCAAACGATAATATCACTATTGCAGGATTGAAAAGCGGAATGGAAAATATCAACGCCAGCGTTTTCGATATCAGTGGTCGTGAAGTGATTTTGACACAAACGATAAATGCAAACGGAACGCTTGATGTTTCAGAGCTGAGTCCGGGAATGTATTTCGTGCAGCTGAGAACAATGAACGGAGAATCGATCGGAACGCAGCGGGTGATTATTTCGCGATAGCGTCAGCTCTTCTTTTTCTTCGTGCCTTACTTCTTCAGCCCACCGGGTTTGACGGCATTCAATTGCGCCTTGCTCCTTATTTATAAAATGCTTCGAAAACAACTCTTTAGGTGGCGCACGCTCTGCCTTTTACAGCTATTCTTATGATTCAGAAAGTTTAATCTGTACAGGAGATTTATTCTGAAAAAATAGCTGATTTCACAGTAGATTGGAGGAGTAATCCCTGAATGTTATATATTTAGATAAATTGCTTTGCTTAAATCAATTAATAATTGACGATGGTTTTTAGCGAAATACTGGTAGAATGAATGCATTGAAAAGTAAAAGCGCCGAACAAGAAAGCAAAGCGGTTGCACATGACGCCAATGTGAAACATGCAGGAAAGAAAGGCGTTGCGTATGCTTCTCCTGTATTGACGTCGCAATTTTTTTCATCACCTGCACATTTTCAGACTATTCCTGCAATTCAAATGACGAAGGCAGAAATAGTGTCTGATATGCCTAAAGGAATAAAAGAGGCGGTTGAATTCCTTAATGAGTACGATGGGGATAAAAAGATTTCAGATTATATTTTACCTGTGATCATTGGCCAGCTTGAATTGGTGGAAAAAAGCGAGTATGCAAAACACTGCGCCGTGCTTATTAGTGAGATCAGGGCTAAAATACCGGTTGAAAAGCAACAGAAAGACGAGCCTGTCCCTCTTCATAGCAAGGCAATACATGGAATATGGGTACAAGGTGATTACACAGTTGATGAAGAATTCAGGGCCGGGATAGAAACACGGAAAGACAGTAAAGCAGAAGAGTGGGTAAACCTGATATGGGTTTATCAATCGATGGAAAAAATGGGTGAACTGGATTCCATGGCTGCGAGGAAGATAGTTGTAGATGGAGTTAATCTTTTTGAAGTGGATTTTAAAGCCACAATAACAATGTGGGAGGATAAGCCGAAATGGGTTGAACATTTTTTACCCATCCTTGATGTTCTTTTGGAAAAAAAATCCTTTGTCACTATGAGTGATATTATGAGAATGATCATACTCTATTACAAAGGAGGATTATACCAGGATGTGAAAATACAATTGACAACAAAAGATGCAAGATTTTTTGATGAACCAATGGTAAATCAAAACAAGCTACAATTGGTTGATGCCGGTCACAAAGAAAACTGGGCGATGGTTGCAGAAGCCGGTTGCGAAATGATCAGTAAAATTATGACAGCGACCCTTTCACAATTTCCTTCTGTTGATATGCTGGAAACAATGCCTGTGAACTATAGCAATCAAGGGCAATACAGTAAAGCGCATAAATCATTACATGAAAACCTGGGACCATGGCACGAGATTGAACGGGAGAATGACCATACCGATACAATCGGATTTGTTAACCCTTCTCTTAAACTGCGCAATCCACGGCCCGTAAATTCGTGGGCAAATGATGATGGTGTAGATTTTGACTGGGGCAAAAAACCGGTTAGCAAAGAAGTGGTAGAACAGCCTTCTGTGTGGAGGGAGATGTCTTCCAATATTATGGGATTACCACCTCATGCGGGTGATCTCACTCCCCAGCATGTTCTTTTGGAACTCAGACAGTCAGAGGCTTTTGATGAACATTTCCCTGACTTTTGGGCAGCGTATGACGATTACAGGACTAATAATCCGGAGTACCGTTATAAATTGTCTCCGGTGCAGGTTATTAAACGCATAAATGGGGCCAGTCCGACCTCTCTTTATATCATGTCGCAGGAGGACTGGCGTGTTTATGCTCAATACAAGATCGATTACCCGGAATTTGTGTATGATTAGCTCCTGCTTTCGGTTGTAAGATTATTAATTGATTTCCGATTGAAAAGTCTCACTCCTGAAAATAAAATAATCAAAGAGAAATAAAACACCTGCTAAATATCCCAGTGAAGCAGCGCGGTCCGGAACGATGTCAGATAAAATATAGCAGGGCAGAAAGAACGAAGCTGAAATAAACACGAGCACAGGAACCGCTCTTTTCAAAAAACAGTTCCATCCCGCGCGCTTTATCGGAAAATAAAAATGCGCGTAAAGCAGCAAAGTGCCGGTCAGAAGTATTTCAATTAACAGATACTTATAACGCAGGAACGGAAACGCAAGCGAATGCAGGGTATTTTTAATGGCATACCCAAAGCTGAAATGGTGAAGTATTTCCAGCCGGTTTTGTGCGCCCGGGGAAAGTAAATTGATCATAACTCCGCCAATAATTCCGCCCATACAAAAAAGCGCAATCGGTCTGTGTTTTATAAAACGCGGTTCTTTTCGGAATTTTAAAAACAAGCAGATCAAAAGCACAAGGAACATTATCGCGAAAGATTCTGAAAATCCACCTGCGAGAAAAAACAGGAATGCCGACAATGCTGCTTTACCGGCATTTTGTTTTTCTGAAAGCAATAACGCAAAAGCATTCATTGCAATAATAATGCTGATGAGGTAAACGCCCGTTGAAGAAACCCAGAACCATACTTCCATTATCCCTGCAAAAAAGAAAAAGAAAAGAAAGGAAGTGATAAATGCAGAGAAGTAAAATGCTTTCCGGTTAGTAATGATTTTATTGCGGAACGCGCTCATGTAAGTACGGAGCAGCCAAGCCAGCGAAATAATAAAACCTGATAGCATCGCAAAACGGTAAACAAAAAGTAATGTTTCACTATTCCTGAATAAACCGATGATGCAATGAAGAAAGAGGTGAGAGGCCAGGCGCCCGTTGTAAATATTGTAAAAATCGAAGCTTGATGTAAATGCATTTTTAACACGCAAACCATTCCTGAATTCAAAATCATCCAGCATGAAATGATAATGAAAAGAATAATAGCCGAAAAGAATCAGCATCAGCGCGATGAGGGCAGGAGGGAAGAAGCGGAGCAAAAAAGAAGCCGGCCTTAAAAGCGCTTTCATCATCTTGCAGAAAGATAGCTCAAATTTCAGCCGATTGCGATCTCCATTTTAATATCCGCTCTCGCCCACGTAGCATTGCCAATCGGAATTTCTTTAAAGCCAAGCTTGTAATATAAATTGATCGCCGCTGCAGAACCTTTTCGATTGGAATGAAGAATTACTTTTTTTGCGCCGAGCATTTTTGCTTTTTCCAAAGTCGCGATGCCGAGATGGTAGCCGATCTTCAGCCCGCGCAGCTCCTGGTCCACCGCCATTTTCGTCAGCTCATAATCGCCATGTCCTTCATTGATCAGCGCGCAGGTGCCCACAAATTTATTTTTGTAAACAGCGATGAGGATCGCGCCGCCGTTTTTCAGAATATGTTCGTGTGGGATCATTCAAAACAATTTCATCCGATTCTTCCATCACAAACGATTGAGAGATCCACGCCACATTAAGTTCCTTAAACGCTTTGCCATGAATATTTTCGAATTCAACGATCGAAAGATCAGGAGAAATCTGCTTGTGAAATTTTGGGTGTGCGTTTGACATCGGTTACAAAAATACAAAATCGATTATGCGTAATCCGACCTTAAGCAGGTATTTGCAAAATTACGAAGCCGGAACGAAGCGATAATTTCGCTCCTACGGAGCTTGTTCGTTGTGTGAAGAGTATTTGCAGTAATATTTCGCTCCTACGGAGCTGCTTATTTCCACAAGCACATTTATTTCGGCCAGTAGCTCCATAGGAGCGAAATATTACTACAAAAAATAACAACTCTTTATTCAGAGCTCCGTAGGAGCGAAACTATAACACAGCTCTACGCGGCGTGCTCAGCTTAATGACATTGGCGATCCTGATCGGGAAGAATAAACACAGAAGTCCGATTCTCAATTAAGAATCGGACTTCTGTAAATAATCTGCGAAAATCTCAGTACTAAAAACGCTCTGTTCCCGCAAAGAAAAAATTACCTTCAAGAGCAGCATTTTCATCACTGTCAGAACCGTGAACGGCATTGGCAGCAATCGACTTAGCATACAGCTGGCGGATAGTGCCCGGCTCTGCTTTTGTCGGATCTGTTGCCCCGATGAGCGTACGGAAAGAAGCAACTGCATCGTCTTTTTCAAGAATTGCAGCTACGATCGGTCCCGATGACATATACGATACGAGCTCTCCGTAAAAAGGACGCTCTTTATGCACTTCATAAAATTTTCCGGCCATTTCGGTCGAAAGTTTGGTGTATTTCATTGCCACAATGCGGAATCCCGCCTCATTGATCTTATTAAGGATCGCCCCGATGTAGTTATTCCCTACCGCGTCAGGCTTAAGCATTGTAAAAGTTCTGTTCGTTGCCATGATTGTTATGTATTGTATTTGCCCAATGAAGGGTGGTTTAAATTGGCTGCAAAAGTACGCATTTTTCATTTTCAAAACTGTGGAGCAAGCTTCTTTCCTTAACTTTGACAAAACAGTTTATAAAGTTTGGAGTTTAAGGAGTTTGGAGTTTCGGGTTTCGGAAGTTTAAAAAGTTTCAGGTTTAAAAAGTTTCGGGTTAATGTGGAAGGATTACTAATGTTAGGAATATACGAATTCATTAAAGTAATCTTCCCCGACATCATTCGTATATTCGTAAAGTTTCGTAATTCGTACGCTTCTGTATCTTAACTCCGAATTTCCCAACTTATTAAACCCGAAAACCGTAACCCGAAACTAGTAACCGAAACTTTTTTAAAACTTTCCAACTAATCCCGTGACTACAAAAGGAATCTCACAACTCAAAAAGCTGCTTTCTAAACCTAAAAAGATCGCAATCGTTACTCATTGGTCGCCCGATGGGGATGCGATCGGGTCTTCGCTTGGACTCTGGAACTTTCTGAAGAAGCTGAAGCATAATGTCACTGTCGTTGTTCCGAATGAATACCCGGACTTTCTGAACTGGATGTATGGCCAGAAGCAGATTATTGACGCTTCGAAGAACAAGAAAAAGGCAGAGCAGACATTGAAAAATGCAGAGCTGATCTTTTGTCTTGATTTTAATGACCTGAAGCGTATTAATGTATTGGGAGAGATCATTGAAAAGCTGCCCATTCCCAAAGTATTGATCGATCATCATCCCAATCCTTCAGACTTCGCGGATTATGTATTACATAAAGTACAAGCCAGCTCCACAGCCGAATTGATCTATGATTTTATTGTGGAGATGAAAGGAACGAAACTGCTGGATAAGCACATCGCCAATTGTCTTTATACCGGCATCATGACCGATACCGGCTCGTTCCGTTTTCCTTCGACCACTGTAAAAACGCATCTTGTTATTGCGAAATTAATGCAGGCCGGGGCGGAAAATTCATTGAATCACAACCGTATTTACGATGATAATACGGAAAGCCGCTTGCGTTTATTGGGATTTTCGATGAGTGAAAAGCTGGAAGTGCTTCCGGAATTTCACACAGCATTTTTTACACTTAATGATGCCGAGCACGATCGCTTCACTTACAAAAAAGGCGATACAGAAGGGCTTGTCAATTACGCGCTCACGATAAGAGGAATTGTATTCGCCGCATTTTTCTCGGAACGTGACGGAAAAGTAAAATGCTCTTTCCGTTCGAAAGGAAATTTTGATGTTAATCAGTTTGCGCGCTCCGGGTTTAATGGCGGCGGGCACAAGAATGCTGCAGGCGGAATGCTGGAACTTTCGCTGGAGGAAGTTGTTAAAAAATTCAAATCATTGCTTCCCGAAAACCTTCCGCAACTTAAAAAAGCCTGAACTTCGTTATACAGAGAAGCGCGAACAGCATGAAAATTTATTTCTTCCTTTTATTCAGCATTCTTCTTTTTTCCTGTGAACCAAAGGAAAAGCCTAAGAAGCAGCAATACACTACACAGCAGGTGAAGGATCTTTCTGTGCAGATGAATATGTGGGATGAAAAGCGCCAGAACGACGAGATAAATCAATACATAAAAGTGCATGGATGGACGATGGAAATCACGCCATCCGGGTTGCGACACATGATGATCAGGCCGGGAAAAGGGCCGTTAGCAAAAAACGGACAAACGGCGAAAGTTGTTTACAAGATATTTCTGCTCGACGGATCAGTCTGTTATTCATCTGAAAAGGATGGTCTGAAGGAATTTCTCATCGGCAAAGATTATGTCGAATCGGGCTTACACGAAGGATTGCAGCTGATGCATGTGGGCGATAAAATGCGTTTCATACTTCCATCTCATCTTGCCCACGGACTCACCGGCGATCAATCAAAAATCCCGCCTTTGTCAAGTGTCGTTTACGAAATTGAACTGCTTGCATTGACAGACCCGAAATAAATATGAATTTAACTTTACAAAAGAAATCTGTCATTTGTCATCTGGCATTTGTCATCCTCGCAATGACAATATTCCTCACCAGCTGCAAAGATTCTTCCAAATATCCCGGATACACAGAAGCAGAGCCCGGTATTTATTACAAGCTCCATATTCCGGGCGAAAGCGATAAAAAAGCGAAAGACGAAGATTTTTACGAAGTGCGGATGCAGAATAGATATGCCGGAAAAGTGTTTTTTGATTCCGAATTTCAAAATGCTTCAGGTACGATGCTGATGCAATCATCGGCAAGTCGGTATTTCAGTGTGCTGCACGAAGGCGACAGCGCGACTTTTTTACTTCCCGGCGGCGATCTTTCCTTACCCGGAATGCCCGATACCGGAATGGTGGAAATGAATGTGAAGGTAATTCGCATTCTCACCGCGGATGAAGTCCAGAAAATGGAACGTACCGCCGATCCCGACCTCGATGAGCAGGTGCTGATCCGTCGTTATCTCCTGAAAAACAAGCTGGATATCACGCCTGATTCTACCGGCCTTTATTACATCTCCGAAAAGGAAGGCACCGGCGAGCGGCCGGCATACGGAAAAACGGTAAACGTGATCTATTCCGGCATACTTCCCACCGGCAAGCCGATTGATGGCAATGCAGAAGCCGGAGTTCCTTTCTCATTTCCCTATGGCGCCGAGGGGCAGGTCATTCCGGGCATTATGAAAGCCCTTTCGCATATGAAAGCGGGTGGGAAAGCGAAAATAATCCTACCTTCGCCGCTGGCTTTTGGGGAAAATGGCTCCTCTACAGGAATTGTTCCTCCACATACGCCGGTAATTTACGAGATCGAACTCGTTTCAGTAGAATAAAACCAACTTAAACAATGAAAAATTTTCTGATTGCAATTGCGGGTTTCTCTGCAGTATTAGTGACTTCATGTGGCGCACCAAGTCCATATCCTGATTACGAAGAAGCGGAAAACGGAACTTATTTTATCCTGCATACCAAAGGAACCGGAACCGAAACGGTGGATACCGGTGGAGCTGTATTTGTGAAAATCAAATTCAAAACCGCTGCGGATTCTGTCTTCCTTGACATTAACCAGGCTACACAACAGCCTTCTTACCCAATGCGCGTTACAAAATCTGAGTTTAAAGGAGATTTTCTCGATATGTTCATGCGTCTCCACGCAGGCGACAGCGCGTCGTTTTTTGTCAGCCTCGATTCGCTGAAAAAATATTACCCGCAGGAATTCGATTTCAGCCAGAAATTCGGTCCGGCTGTAGATACGATGAAATACCTCGGCTTTACATTAAAAGTGGACAGCATTTACAACCGCAAAAGAATAGAAGAATTGCGTACTGCGGCAGAAGCTGAAAACAAAAAACAGATGGAGATGATAAAAGCTTTGGAAGGACAGGAACCGGCTGAAATCGCAAAATACATTGAAGAAAAGAAAGTCACAGTGAAACCTTCTGCAACAGGCGTTTATTATATCGAAACTGCAAAAGGAAAAGGAGATATCATTAAATCCGGCCAGACAGTTACCATGGATTACACACTTAAATTCCTGGATGGACAAGTCGTTGAATCATCGAAAACTTCCGGCCAGCCGATGACATTTGTTACCGGGCAGCACCAGGTAATTCCCGGTATGGATGAAGGCGTTCTGATGATGAAAAAAGGTGGAAAAGCAACTTTAATTATCCCTTCCGCACAGGCGTATGGTGATGGTGGCGGAAGAATGAAACCTTACGCAACACTTGTGTTTGAAATTGAAATCGTGGATGTAAAAACCACTATGGCTCCTCCTGCACAGCCGCATCCATAAGACAGTAATAAAAGCTTTCATGAAACGCAATCGCCATTTTTTGTTGCTCTTAACGGTAGCAATCCTGGTGGTTGCGTTTTCTTCTTTTAGTAAAGGCAAGAAAAAGAAGCCGTTCAAGGGGTATAAGAAGATTGAAAACGGATCTTACTTTTTGCTTAATGTAAAAGGAACAGGAGCTACAGCTGTTGATACAGGCGGTGCGGTTTTTGCGAAGATCAAATTTAAGACTATAGAAGATTCTGTATTCTTCGATATCAACGAGCAGACACATGTAGCTTCTTATCCATTGCGTGTAGATGCTTTTCGGTTTAAAGGAGATTTTCTCGATATATTTTCACGTTTACATACAGGCGACAGCGTCTCGTTTTTTGTGCGAATGGATTCCTTGAAAAAGTATTACGAGGAAGAATTCAAGTTCGAACCCCAATACGACACGATGGAATATCTTGGTTTCGCTGTAAAAGTGGATAGTGTTTATAGCCGTGAGAAAGTTCAGGGCTTGCGTGCTGCAGCAGAGGCAGAACAAGAGAAGCAGAAAGCTATGATTTTAAAAATGAAGGAAGAAGAGCCTGCCGCCATTCTGAAATATATTGCTGACAATAAGATCAGCGAAAAGCCGACGGAATCAGGTCTTTATTATTTAGAAACAAAAAAAGGAACGGGTGAAAAGCTGAAAGATGATCAGGAGGTCAGCATTCATTACACGGGAAAATTTATAGCCGGCGAGGTTTTCGATACCAGCGTTGGCCATGAACCTTTGGTTTTTATCCTGGGACAGCACATGGTAATTCAGGGAATGGAAGAGGCATTATTACTGATGAACAATGGTGGAAAAGCAACTTTTATTATTCCCTCTTCTCTTGCATACGGAGACGGTGGCGGAAGAATGAAACCATTCGCTACGCTTATATTTGATGTGGAAATAATAAGCGTAAAGGACGTACCTGCTGCGGATCCGCGCTAATAAACTGAAATTTTCATGAAACGTAATTCAACTGCTTTATTCCTGTTAACCGCTCTCATTCTCGTGATCGCGTTCTCGTCTTTCAGTAAAGAGAAAAAGAAAAAAGTGCTTTTCCCGGGATATACGCCTGTCGAAAGCGGATCTTATTTTTTGCTTCATAAAAAAGGCGCCGGGTTGATTCTTCCCGATTCAGGCGGAGTGATTTTCGCAAAGATCAAATTCAAAACAGATCGTGATTCCGTTTTTGTCGACATCAACCGCAACAGCCGCAATCCTTCAATTCTTGTTGGCATCATCAGCCCCAAATACAAAGGCGATTTCATGGATCTCATGAGACGGATGCACGCCGGCGACAGCGCTTCTTTTTTTGTGCGTATGGATTCGCTGAAAAAATATTATCCACGTGAATTTACATTTGAGCCAAAATTTGATACGCTGAAATACCTCGGCTTCGCTGTGCAGATCGACAGCATTTTATCCAAATCAAAAGTAGATGAGCTAAGGACAAAGGCTGCTATGGAAGAAGCCGCGCAACAAATGAAGCAGCAGAAAGCGATGGCTATTATGAAGCCCATCCAGGACAGCGCAAGAGCGAAAGAGCCGGGTTTACGTGAAAATGACTTCGCGCTTTTATCAGAATACATTAAAAAAGAATGGAAAGGTCCGCGCAACCCGGATATGGATGGAATATTTTACCAGGAAGTGAAAACCGGAAGCGGGCCAAATGTAACGCCGGGAATGTTTATCAGCATCCGTTACACAGGAAAGTATCTCGACGGAACAATTTTTGATTCCAATCTTATATCGCCTGATCAGGAGCTGCTGACTTTCCGTTACGGTGTTGACCAGATGATAGAAGGATTTTCAATCTGCATTGGAAAGATGCGCGTGGGTTCAAAAGCGGTTTTTGTTTTGCCGCCACGACTTGGGTATAAAGATGGCCTGACGCGTATTTTTGAAGTAGAAATCGTAAGTGTTAAATAATAAAATGTCAGTATGAAACGATTCATTCCTGTTATCCTGGTGCTTGCATTAGCAGCTGCGCCTTCCTGCTTTCTGAAAAAAGACAAACCTGCTGTTCCTTCTGATGGCGTTGCCAGGAAATACAGCAGCAAGCCGGTAAAAAATCCGGTGCCTGTTCTGCTCAGCAAAGGGCTTCAGTACACGATCATTTCGAACGGTAATGGGCCGGCAGTAAAAAACGGAGATCGTGTTTCGATGCTCTATACCGGCAAGCTGACAAACGATACAATCTTCGATGCGACCTCGCGCCGTGGCAATACTCCTTTTAAATTTAAGGTCGGTGGACGCCAGGTGATCGCCGGATGGGATTCAATTGTTTCCCGCCTTCACGGTGGCGACAAAGCGATCATGCGCATTCCTGCTGAGTACGGATATGGCGCGCGCGCGAACGGCAGCATTCCTGCAAACAGCACGTTGGTCTTCGAAGTAGAAGTGCTTGATATTACCGGGCCGCCCGTTCAGTGGGACGCGAAAGGAAAAGATACGATCACTACACCAAGTGGTTTGAAGATCGTGATGTTTAAATCATATCCTGACAGTGCAAAACCTGCAACAGGAAAAAATGTGATGGTGCATTACAGCGGCTACAATATGGATGGATCCATGTTTGATTCTTCCGTTGAGCGCGATCAGCCATTCACCTTTTCACTCGGGCGCGGACAGGTGATCAAAGGTTGGGACGAAGGAATCGGAATGCTGCGCGAAGGTGAAAAAGCGAAGCTGATTATTCCATACAATCTTGCCTACGGCGAAAGCGGTCGTCCACCAATGATCCCGCCAAGAGCAACCTTGATCTTCGATGTCGAGCTTATAAGTTTTAAATAAATTCAAAGATTCAAAATTCAAGGATTCAAAATTAAAATCCCAAACTCAAATTGTCTTTAGAGTTTGGGATTTTGATTTAGCTTATATTTCGAATCTCGAATTTTCGAATCTCGAATTTTTGAATTTTGAATTTTAAATCCTTGAATTAATTCCCATGCAAAGCAAAATCAAAATCATGAGGCTAATGCTGCTCTTCAGCACGCTGCTTCTTGCGTTGAAGTTTTTTGCCTGGTACGTCACCGGTTCAAACGCCATTCTCACCGATGCGCTTGAAAGTATTGTAAATGTTGTTGCCGGTGCATTCGCGCTTTTCAGCATTATTTACGCTTCCCGTCCACGCGATGAAGATCATCCGTATGGCCACGGGAAAATTGAATTTGTCTCTGCGGGTTTTGAAGGCGCTCTCATCTTTCTTGCAGGTGGATTTATTATTTACAAAGCAATCACAGGCTTTTTAAATCCGCATGAAATTCCGAAAGCCGACATTGGCGCTTACCTCATTGCGTTTTCCGGTCTCTGCAATTTTCTGATGGGCTATTTTTTGGTGAACCGCGGAAAAGCACAAAACTCCGCATTGATGGTGGCAAACGGCAGGCACCTGATTGCCGACATGGTCACGAGCAGCGGACTTGTTGTCGGTCTTATCATTATTTATTTTACCGGCTTAACATGGATTGATAACCTGCTTGCTGTGCTTTTAGGCTTGTATATTATTTATACCGGTTTTGAATTGGTGCGTGAATCGCTGGGTAATCTTCTCGACGAGCAAGACCAGGAAAAAATCGATCAGTTGATTACGATCCTGAATAAGAACAGGCGGGAGAACTGGATCGACATGCACAATCTTCGTATTTTGAAATACGGTTCTGGTCTTCATGTGGATGCACATATTACTTTGCCGTGGTATCTTTCGCTGGAGCAGGCGCATGATGAAGTAGAATCGGTGGAAACGCTGTTGACAAAAGAGATCGGCGCTGAGATGGAATTTTTTATTCATGCCGATCCGTGTTTGCCGAAATGTTGCCCGATCTGCCAGGTGCAGAACTGCAAAGTGCGCAAGGCAGATTTTGTAAGAAAGCTGGAATGGACAAAAGCGAATATGTTGCCCGATGCAAAGCATACAATCAAAAATTAAATCACAAAAAAATAGTCGTAGTCAGTAATCAACAAAACAACTGACCCCGACCACCGACCACCGACCACCGACCACTGACTATTGACAAGTGACCACTGACTATTGACCACTGACTACTGAAAAATCACATCAATCTTTTTCATCACCTCATCAGTCATGAACGGAAGCACATCCAATGCTTTAAGATTTTCTTCCAGCTGTTCTACTTTCGACGCGCCGAGAATTGCCGTGCTCACATTCGGGTTTTTAATCACCCAGGCAACCGCAAGACAAGCTCCTGTTGTTCCGATTTCTTTTGCAAGCACTGTGAACGTTTTCGCTTTTTCAAGATTCGCTTTTGCATCAGCTCCGACAATTCTTTCTTTCAGCCATTCCATTCCCGGGCGTGAAATGCGTGTATCATCCGGCGTAGCGTCGTTGTATTTTCCCGTGAGCAATCCGGAAGCAGTCGGCGACCAGATTGTCGTTCCCATTCCGTGCTCTTTGTACAGATCAGCATATTCTTTTTCTACACGATCGCGATAAAAAAGATTGTATTGCGGCTGCTCCATCGTCGGCGCATGTAAATTATAATCATCCGCGATGCGATATGCTTCTTCGAGCTGCACAGCGCTCCATTCGGAAGTTCCCCAATACAGCACTTTTCCTTGCGTGATGAGATCATGCATTGCACGGACAGTTTCTTCGATCGGCGTATTCGGATCAGGGCGATGGCAAAAATACAGATCGAGATAATCGACTTGCAATCGTTTTAATCCGTTGTGACAGGCATCGACAATATGTTTGCGGGAAAGTCCCATCTGCGTCGGTTTTTTTCCACCCCAGAAAACTTTCGTAGAAACAATATAGCTGGAACGGTCCCAATTCATTTTCTTCAGAATATCGCCCATCACCACTTCCGATTTTCCGCTTGCATACGCTTCTGCATTATCGAAAAAATTAACGCCGTTATCATACGCCAGCTTCATGCACTTTTCTGCTGTGTCATCACCTACCTGCGCGCCGAACGTCACCCACGATCCGAAAGAAAGTACACTGACTTGTAATCCGCTTTTACCTAAACGGCGATATTGCATTGGTTCCATAAAGAATATTTTAAAGATTATCTTATACTAACAAAGTTACAGAAGTACGGCTATCCTCTGCGGGCTCTGTGCGTTCTGCGAGAAATAAAAATGATTGTTATCTTAGTGAAATGCGATTAAAATATTGTATTGCCGCTCTTCTGATTTTCATCACAAATCTTATCGTGGCGCAAACTAACGCTGAACTTGCCGATTCTGTAAAATCGGGATTTCGCGGCTTGTCGGTTGTGAATGAAAATGTGCTTTGGATGAGCGGGAGGAAGGGACTGGTAGGAAATTCATATAACGGAGGGAAAAAATGGAAATGGAATCGTGTGCAAGGATTCGAGAAAAATGATTTCAGGAGTATTCATGCTTTTGATAAAAGAAATGCAGTGATCGCAACAGCGGGATTTCCCGCAGCAATTTTATTTACGACTAATGCAGGAAAATCGTGGACAACTTCTTACATCAGCAAAGACAGTGCAATGTTTTTTGACGGAATAAGTTTTTGGAATAATCAACACGGAATAATTTTTGGTGACCCGGTAAATGGCAGAATGTATTTGTCCGAAACGTTTGACGGAGGAAAAACGTGGAATGAAATGCCTTTTGCAGATCGTCCGCAATTACAAAACGGGGAAGCATCATTTGCTGCAAGCGGAACAACAATAAGAACGCTACCGGATGGACACGTGTATATTGCAACCGGTGGTGCAGTTTCCCGTTTGTGGCATTCAAGAGATTTCGGACATCATTGGGAAGTGATGAATACGCCGATCCTGCAGGGCAAACCTTCGCAGGGAATTTTTTCAATTGCGTTCCGGGATACGCTGAATGGAATTATTGTTGGTGGCGATTATACGAACGATACTTTGAGAAAGGATAATTGTTTTCTGACAAGTGATGGCGGAAAAACATGGAAGGCTCCTGAAATACCTCCATTTGGTTATCGATCCTGCGTTGAATATGATGGTAATCTGGTTATTGCTACAGGAACTAGTGGAACAGACAGGTCGAATGATAGCGGCGAAAGCTGGGTAATGGCGGTAGGAAGCGTGGGCGCAAACTCCGTACGCATAGTTCCTGTGAAAAATATTTTTACTTGTGTTTTTTGCGGCGGTAAATATGGATTGCCTAAATGATCAGATCTAAAATCTAAAATCACGAAATCTAAAATCCATAATCAAATCGGAAATCACAAATCGGCAATCCTAAAATCCATACTCTCTTTCCACCTTCGCAATTCTCACTTTATACGCCGAATAAAATTCTTCCCGTCCTTTTTTCTGTGCAAACAAATGTTCCGTGTTCATTTTCCAGCTTCGTATCGATTCCAGATCTTTCCAATACGAAACAGTAATACCGGTTTCATTTCTCGCGCTCTCATGACCAAGATAACCGGCTTGTTGTTGTGCAAGCTCTGCCATTCGTTCTGCAACTTCTGCGCAACCATTTTCACCTTCCGTGCGGATCGATGTAAAAATAACAGCGTAATAGGGTGGAGGAGGAGTATTTGAAATCATTGGAACATTATTTGTCAATCAATTTCAGCCACGACCTGATTACTTTCTGCAGCGCTTTTTCTTTTGACTTCAGATCTTTCAGGTCGGCGATCTTTGCAAGCCTTCTTCCATCTGTATAATCACCTTCCAGCAAACCGGAATCATCTTTCACTTTTGCGCCGCTCGGGAAAACCAGCAATACGTAATCCGGGTTGCGAAGATTATAAACTACAATATCTCTTTTGTATTCTTTGGGATCAAAAGGCTTCATTTCTCCTGTGTAATAAAATGCGGGAGAATTCCATTTGATCTGCTCGCCGATTTGTTTATCCGTTTTTAAAATGACCTGCCTGATTGCTTCGAGCAGCTTCGCATAACCGGCATCATGTTTTTCGATAAGCTCCGTTACCAGTTCGGAATCGTTTTTTTTCGTTTTCGCCATTCCGCTAAGATAAATCAATGCCTGTATTAATTCGAATCCTCTTCTTCCATCAAATCAAGATTAGTGTTTGACTGGCCATAAATAGTGCTCATGTCGACCCCGCTCATACTTCTTGCATTTGAATAGGCCATGAGTAATTTTAAACCATCCATTGGTTGATCCATATTCATTCCTTCTCTTGGATTTTGAATGACGCCGAGGTGCTCAATAAATTTACCTCTTTTGGATTCGCTGATATCACTCAATTCGAAGAACGGGTTACTGTTGACGACTTCTTCACTTAGAAAAGACATTATCCTCTCCTGGCCGCCTGAGTTTTCCATCTGGTCCATATACTTTTTGTGGCTGGGGCTCACCATCCATTCCAGTATGTCTGTTTTGGAATTGCTGGAATTGGTTCGTGCCGCGGTGATGTGAAGATTATCCATTTCATGATAAGCTTCTTCCAATTCCTGCAGATCATCCACGACACCCTGGTTTTTCGCAAATTGCGACCAGTCCACTATATGATCAATGTTCACGCCGGTCATAGGCACCCACGTTCCGGTTAAGCCATCCAGGAGGTAAGATTTGTTTTCTTTGGATCGTGCAACTTTTCCTGCATTGATGAGATCTTCCAATACTGTTTGCATTCCATCTTCCTCGCCGCGTAACCATTTGGGACGTTTCCAGGGGATCTCCGTTTTTTTGTCAACCCGCTTTTTCTTATTTGCGTAAGAAGGTGCTACTACGCGTTGCAATACCGCATTTGCAGTTTCCAATCCGGAGAAAGAAGCGACAGGTGGGTTTGCCATATCCCGGAATGCATTCAGTTGCGCAATACGCGGACTGCTATCTGCTATCTGGCGAAGCTTTAGCTGTGAAATGGTTTCCTGGCGGTTATCGACAAATTGCCTTTCTGATCTGCTGTTGGTTTGTTCTGCCGATAAGCTGTGTGCATGACTGTGCCCTGCATTTTCGCGGGTATTATCAGTACAATAATCCATAGTAAATTATTTCTGAAATTTATGACTATCAAAAATAATAAAATCAACGATAGTATTGAATAGTAAAATTTGAACAGATGTACGATTAATGGATAAAGTAAAGATTTTCAGATGTTAAAATCGGACATCGTAAATCGTACATAGTAATTTTAAAAGTACACCTGTCGTGACTCCCTGCTTGCCGCAACACAAGGTCCGCGCGACGGCAGGCAGGGAACACGAAATCGTCGGTTTAGAAAGTATTTCCACTCAGGGATTTTGCCCACAATGCTTTTATTTTTTCTTTTCCGGAACCCGCTTGTAAAAAGATTTCTCTTTCTCTGGACTTAGTCCTGGTCTCGAATATTTCCGAAAAGAAAATTTTCCAGGGGGTAAAACCTTTGGTTGATTTTGCCTTGCCTGAATTATGTTCGATCAGTCTTTTTTCCGGATCCTGGAACATTCCTACGTAAAAACGAAGGCCTTTCGCATTGCTTACAAGAACGTAAACAAAAAACATATTGAAATAAGATTAAAAGTACACCTGTCGTGACTCGAACACGAAACCGTCGGTTTAGAAAACCGATGCTCTATCCAGTTGAGCTACAGGTGCAAATTATTTTAAAGAACTCTTATATTCGGATAGCCCCATCAAATTTCACGGCAAAGCTAACAAAATCGGAGGAAAATAAGGAAACATTGATAGGTAATTTGGTTATCTTAGTCACCCAAAACAAAAACTCTAATGACACTAAAAACAATCAAGACTGTATGCCTTTTGTCGGTAATGACGATGGGTTTAATGCATTCCGCTTTGCCTGCTATGACAACTGATTATGCTTCTGTGCATATTCAAAAGACTGAAAAAGAATGGACATTGCTCCAAACCAAAGATGGTGTGACCTGCTATTACAAGGTTGATAATCTTGGTACCGGCAAAGGCGTTTTTCTGCGTTTTGTAAATGATTCAGGCACCGAAGTAAAAGTGACCTGGGATGTAACCTATGGTAAAGCAGTTGCCGGTGGAGATCTTACTATCGCATCCGGAAAATCTGCCGATTCCATCAGCCAGCCTGAAGGTTCAAAGCCGCTTGTTGTGCGCATTGATTCCGAAACACCTTTCATTTCATACACCGTTTCTAAATAGTTTCCGCATGAAAAAAATATACTCTACCCTCAAAACCAGGCTCGCGGCAACAGTAGTTCTGTTTTTGCTTGCGACCACAATGACTTTTGCACAGACCACCGTGCTCGTCTGCGGCGCCGCATCTCCGCAGTCATGGCTCGATGATGTCCAGACTAAACTCATCGCTACAGCAAACTTTACTTCTGTTTCTACATTCAATCTTAATACAGGCACACCTACACTCGCGTACCTGAATACATTTGATGCAGTGCTAGTGTATAC
>JALYQL010000176.1 GCA_030855855.1 Bacteroidota bacterium
CTCATCCTTCTGTTGCTCCTTTCCATCTTGAAATTCTGCAGGACAACCAGGGGGATTTCCTGCTCACTGATCTTAATTCTCTTTACGGCACAACGGTAAACGGCTATCGCATCCAGGGAATGGTGCAGCTGCGCCCGACGGATATTGTAAAGGCAGGAGAAATTATGCTGCCGTGGAATAATTATTTTCTCTACCAGCCGCCGGTACATCCGACTATGAATCCCTATCCACCGACTGGCGGAAGTTTTCAGAATCCGGCGTATGCAGCAACTGCTGCAATTCCGGTCAGCTCTTACGAACCCCGTAAGCCGATGAATAAGAAAAAATTATTCATGATCATCGGTGGAAGTGGATTTGCTGTTTTGTTATGCATTGCAGCGATAATTTATTTTTATACCAGGCCATCATTCGCGCATTTAAAACTGATTCCTTCCGAAGCATTTATTGTGGCTTCAATCGACATTAAAGGCATCGCTGAAAAAGTGGACCTTGAGAAAATGCAGCGTCTTGACTTTTTTACGGACATGAAAAGAGAGGCCCGCGGAAACAGCGACGCGCTTTCACAAGTAATGAGCGACCCGATGTCCAGCGGAATTGACATTTTTTCCCAGCCTTATGGTTTTGTATGTGTCGAAAACGATGACCGGCTTCGCTTTACAGGCGGCGTGGCCTTCGCAATCAAAAATGAAGACGACTTCCGTATTTTTATCAGTAGACTTTCGCAGGATGAAAGTATCAAACAATCGGAAAACTATTCTATTCTCAGGATTCAAGACGGAATTGTGGTGGCATGGAACGATGATGCCGCCGTATTTATATTTTCAGATAAATCAAAAACGAGAACTGAAAATTATTGCAGAAGCCTTTTCGAACAAAGTGAAAAGGAAAGCATATTATCTTTCGCTTCCTTTAACATCTTCAAAGAAGCTCAATACGATATCGGCTTCTTTGTCAATTATGACGCGCTGAAAAATTTGCCGGGTGTAACACTTCCTTCTTACCTGAGCGGAAGCACATCGATGGCTACCATTAGTTTTAATGATGGGAAACTTTCTTATTCCAATGAATATTTTCCTTCGGCATCAGCTCCGAATGCGACACAAAATATTCTTGGTAAAAAAGGCATCAATGACGCGCTCAAAGCTACAATTCCCGGTAAATCATATGGGATTGCAAGCCTCTCGGTAGACATGAATGAATTGTTTAACTACATGGATAAAAATCCGGATATGTCAGAGAATATCCAACGTATGGCAGATCGTTTAGAGCTTGACCGTAAACAGCTTGCCGGAATTTTCAGCGGTGATTTTTACGGAAGCCTTTCAGATGTAAAGCCAATGCCGGTTACGAGAATGGACTACCATTACAATTACGATCAGCACAGGTACACGTATGAAGAAACAACAGATACCTTGCTGAGACCAAGCTATGTTTTTGGTGCGACAGTGAAGAACAAAACAATTTTAGACACCATCATCGCGCGATCAAATCCGTCTGACACGTTGCATGGCATTCGTTTTTTCCGTTCGTACCGGAATGGAAATACGTATGTCGCAACAAACGGGATGAATTATTTTATTACAAATGATTATCCGCTTGCGATTTCGTTAAGCCAGGGAAAACCAGGTGTTGCTGTAAGCGGTCCGATGGCTGCATTAATTTCAAATGATCCGGTCTATTCTTACTTCAACCTGAAACTTGAGAAATATCCACCAGCACTTTCGCTGTACATGGAGGATGAAATGGGCAAACGCGATTTCAACGATTTTGAAACGGTGATTAGCATTTTTGATTATGCTGAATTGACAGGGGATGGTGTAAAACAAAACCTGGATATTTATTTTGTCGGAAAAGACAATTGCCTGAATACTTTCCTTGCAACTGCGAATAAATTATACCTGAATCATCAACGGTAATTTCGTGTGTGGCGTTTTGCCACCAAGGCACAAAGACACTAAGATTTCATGACGACTGCGAATAAATTATACCTGAGTCATCAATGGTAATTTCGTGTGTGGAGTTTGCCACACTTCAACAGGCTCAGTGCAGGCAAAGGCACGAAGGCACAAAAAAAGTTCACGTATTTAACTTTCGAAGAGCGATTTCGAGCACCGCATTCTTGTCAATTTCTGAAGTTTCTATTCTGATTTCGTTCTCAATAGAATGTTCGAGGATCATTTTATTCAGAGAATTTCCTTTAGCGACATCCTTGAAACCTTCTTTTCTTTCTGTCAATCGCTTTTCCAGCACGTTTTCATTGACGAGCAGCGAGATAATTTTGTAATTCCTGACGTTCACTTTTTCGAGAAAAAACTTCAGCTTGTAGGGCATGAACATGTCTACCACAATAACAGGCTCAAAGCCCGACCTGTTAAATATGATTGCCGAAGCTGCGGCAGCCTCCAAAGCGATGAAATGTTGTTGCTCATCGTCCCAATTCACATTATTCAGCATGCCGCGAAAATTATCAATTTCGATAAGCGCGCCCGAAGGAAATCTTTTTTTCAGCCGACGACCGAGCGAGCTTTTTCCCGCACCCGGAGTGCCGCGGACAATGATGAGCTGAAGATCTGATTCCATTTGATTTTTATTTCTTTGGTAGAGGAATGCCAAGCTCCTTACACATATCATCAAAAATGTTGTAAGATTCATTGGCGAAAATGATTATACCAACTTCTTTGCCGCCATCCAGAACAAAGGCGTATCCTTTCTCTTTCGCTACTTTTTTAGCCGCTGCATTGATCTTAGCGATGACAGGAGCTAACAAACGTTCTCTATAAGCGGCATATTCTTCCCGGGCTATTTCCTGAAATTTTTTAGCCCGCGTCTGCAAAGCTTCTAATTCTGCTGCCTTCACCGCGGCTACTTCCTTTGTCCAGTCTTTAGATATTATTTCTTCCTTCAGTTTTTGAATATACACATTCATATCATTCAGCTGAGCCTCCAGCCGTAGATAAAACACCTGTGCCGAATCAGAAACGACTTTAAACTCCGGCATTATTGTTAGCAGAGAATCCATATCAAAATAAGCGATCTTAAAATCAGATGAAGCTTTTGTCTGCGCATCCAATGTGAACATCGAAAAACAAAAACAAACAACAAAAAGAAAATGTTTCATGTAATGATGAGTTTAGTTATGTTATTAAAACCGATTTAATACTTAATGACTGCCCACTGCCAACTCGCTACAGACTACCGCCAACTGACTATTGCCAACTGACCACTGTCAACTGACTACTGCCAACTGACTACCGCCCACTGACCACTGACTACCGCCCACTGACCACTGACCACTGACTACTGCCCACTGACTACTGCCTACTGACTTTTGCCCACTGACCACTGCCTACTGACTACTCTTCCCTGGTAAATACCCAGCTATCCGCATTATACTTCGCTCTCACAGAAGTTCTCAGCGGCGCAAGATCATTTTCCGTATTTCCATCTGCAATGGACACATAATACATTCCGTTCGGGAATACAATGATCTCCGCTTTCATTCCCCTGTTCTTCCAGAGCTTTTCGAAATTCGTGGCGTTTTCTTTTGAACGGAATACGCCGGCGATCAGATGGTAACTTCCAGGCACACTATTAATCGGTGAAATGACAGGTTCATTTACAACAGGTTTTTCAACAACTGCAATGTCGGTCACTTGTTTCGGATGCTCAATGGAATTTCTCGCAATTGCATAAAGTAATCTGTCGCTGAAAATCTTATTCGCAACTACAACATGAACAACCGGCTTTTTAATCACCGGCTTTGGTGTTTGCGTGACAACTGGCTTCGGTGTTTCTTTTACAATTACCGGCGCTTCTTTTTTAATTACAGCCGGCGGATTTTCTTTTTTAACAACAGG
The DNA here is from genome assembly GCA_030855855.1 of Bacteroidota bacterium. Lineage (GTDB taxonomy): Bacteria > Bacteroidota > Bacteroidia > Palsa-965 > Palsa-965. The sequence goes on from JALYQL010000176.1 coordinate 3,858, forward strand.
CGTAGTTGCAAGTGGAATTTGTTTCGACGTATCGCCAAAGCAATATAGAAATCCATCGCGGGATGCAATGTAGACACGGCCCTGGTCGGTGACCGGACTTGCTTCAAAATTTCCGGCAACAGTTTTCAGCAGCGTGAACTTTCCGTCAGCGTCATATGAAAATAAATTTATTCCGTTATAACCGGCGGCGATCAATTTGCGTTGGGAAAATACCGGTGTGGAAATCGAAGGACCGATATGATGGCGGAAATGCAAAACAGGAACATGATATTTTGTTTTTCCATCAGGACCGGCCACCATAGAATCGTTCCTGATTTTGTCGTATTCCACCACATTCAGATTTCCATCAATGCCGGTGAATGCGGCGAGATGCGCATCGGCTCCGTTATTGTACGCGTCATTGACAGAAACGCTTCCGATAACGCCGCCATCCCAGGAAGAAAAACGAATATCGCCTGTCGGAAAATACCAATCGACGCAAGCTGCAGGATCTTTTCGCGGATTCAATTTAAAAATCCCGCCTTTGCCTGTGATGTATTGCTTCTCCACTTCAACAAGCAAGCACGAATCGGAAGTCACGACAGGAGTTCCATCCATATCCGAGCCGATGTAAAAATCCCAGTCAATAATTTTCGTTTGCAAATTATATCCAAACACATGCCCGGAGCCTGAAGCAACATAAATGTGATTTCCAATCTTCGCAGGCGAGCCTTCCGTGACCAGATTCCCTCCATGATGCGCGTGGTCAGCTGCATTGTACAATGGATGTTCGCTGTACACAACAGGATGATTGATTGAATCGTCTTTGATGGTTGTTCTTCCCGGATCAAACGAAATAAATTTTCCATTTTCCAATCCGAGATAAGCTGTGTCGGATAAAATTAACGCGGATGCATCCACATCGCGGCTGTAGCTGTCGGTTTGTTTTACATTATACCGCCAGAGCTCTTTGCCGGTAAAAAAAGAAACTGCACGATAGCTTGCGCACACAGGACTCGCCATAGAATTCTGAACTCCTTTTCGGCTTCCCTGAAGAATAACAATCCGGTTCAAAGGATCTTTTGCAGAGTCATTGACCCAGATCGTTCCGGTGCCTTTGAGAATATCATCGTATTCATAATTCCAGATGACTTCACCGGTAGCAGCGTCAATTTTTTTCAGGTGATGATCGAATGCACCCTGGATGAGAAATGTTCTTTCATTTTCTTTCACCACCAACGGCTGCCCTGTCCAGCCCGCACCGAACCACTCTTCTACTCCTTTCGCAGCGCTCACAATCGTGGTGCCTTTTCCGAGATACGATTTCCAGATCACCTGCAGATCATTTCCCATGCTGTCGCCGTAATAATTGCGGGAAGAATTGCCAAGAAATGTGCCGACCCTGATCTCGATGGAATCTTTTACTTTTTCCATATCAGTTGTCGGCTTATGATCTGCAACCTGCTCCACGAAATGTGCTTCTCCTTTTTGTCCTGCAAGAAACACAGATACAGCTTCCAGTCCGAACAAGATCAGCAACAGAAAAAAAAGGCGCAGAAAAAAAGAGATTGAAAGATGCATTGAGAAATGCTTTTCCGGAAAGATGAGCTAAGATAGGGAAAGTGGGTTGATTACCAATTACCGGATTACCAATTACAAATTACCAATTACAGATTACAGATGACAGATGAAATGGGTTCAGCGATATGAGCTTTACCACAGAGGGGCAAAAGGCAAGGAAAACCTGGTGTCTTTGTGACTTGGTGGCAGAACCAACCTGTCATGAAATTATTACTTTACAGGAATGTATAGCTTCTGAATGCGTTTGATAGGTCCGCCGCAAAAACTCTGGTGGCAGCTGATACACGTGCTGATCATGGAATTGTAATTTTCTACCCGGTCTTCTGGTTTTGATGTGTAGAAATATTCCACATTTGCGATATATGCACGTGCTAATGGATCGTAAACTTCTTTATCGATATTTTGATCCGTCTTTTTCGCGCTGAGGATATGTGATAAATTTTCAGGCTGCGGGCGTGGCGTTCTGTTGTTGAGTAAATCCTGTTTTACGGAATCAGAATAAGCGGCAAATTCCCTCATGAGGATCGCAAGCTCGCTGTCGCCGTTCGGATTAATCGAATTTGTTTTGCACGCAGCGACAGAATCTTTGGAAACTTTTTCACCATCGACATTACAGGAAATAATAAAGACAACTATCAGTACAAAACAAATTGCAATCCCGCGCATGCTGAATTATTAATTATTAATTCCCTAATTCTTAATTATAACACCATGTGCTTCAAAAGAAAGTGCCACTTCAGGCTCAGTGATCTTTTCGATCTCTTCTTTTGATTTGCCTCCATCTTCCGCGTAATGCCGAAGCTGTGCGACTGATGTAGTATCTGTAAAAGCATAACCTTCCATGATCACTGTTCTTCCGCCGGCATCCTTAGGGACGAAGAATGCATAATCTTTAAATGTCACGCGCATGCTTTCTCCGTCGGCGAGCTCAAGCTCCATCCAGCAACCTTTTTTCTGGCATACATCCACGATCTTTCCTTCTACTTTCATAGCAAGTGAATCGTGGTTCGCTAATTTTTCTTTTATCTGTTCTGCTTTAACAGCGCCTTCAGGAGTGATTTTATCTCCGAAGTAAGCAACATTTGCAGAGTCGTTCTTTAAGGAATCAGCGTCATGTTTGTTTCCTGAATCTCCACAAGAAGAAATAAGCAATGCTGCAGAGAAAATAAAGGTGAAATATTTCATGGTTTAGAATTTGGGCAAAGATAAGGCGGGGGAATGAAATGAGAGAG
>JALYQL010000189.1 GCA_030855855.1 Bacteroidota bacterium
CCTTACAACCGCTTTCCGGATCAGCTGACGAAGGAATTCCATGGGCTTCTGCAAAATGCTGGTTAGCTCACCCTCAGTTTGCAGAAAACATAATCTGTCAGTGGAAAGATGAAGATGAGCGTCAAGCCATCATTTCTTCAATAAAGCTGGGAATGGAAATGAATTTTTACCGAAACTTTACTTCTACAGAATTAAAAACCAGGTATAAAAGCCTCGATAAAAAATGTAATAATTAAGCCACAGAGTACACCGATTGTATATTAAGCGGTGTATTCTGTGGCTGCTATTTCTTCCCCTCTGTCAACCTCCGAAAAGCTTATTCATTCAAAACTTTCTTCTCCGCCTCGCACCTTGCCTTTAGTTCCGCTTCCCCTCTTTTTCATCTCCGCCCGGAATGGCCACTGATTTTTTGCGACTCCTTTAATTTGCTTTACATCCTGAAACACTGCTTTTCATGGTTTTACTATTTGCAAAATGTATACCAATCGGATTTAGCTATGAAAAGAGGATATATATGTGTAGAACCCACGCCCCGTGACGTGATTGTGGTGTAGAATTTTTCCGCAAAAATCTATTCAACCTTTTATTCCCCGCAGATGTTTTTTGGAATAAGATTAATCCCTGTAATTAGTCCAGCCGTTGAGAATCATCTCTGCCGAAAGCAGCTGTCAATTTTGAATTCCCATCCCACCAATCTAAAATCTAAAATCACCAGATCGAAAATCCCCTACTGAAATACCATATACTCATTCGGATCGATCGGTGTTCCGTTATACCACAATTCAAAATGAATATGCGGTCCTGAAATCTGCTCGCCCGAACTTCCTACGATCGCAATCGGATCACCGGCTTTTACATATTCACCGGGCTTTTTCAGCAAGGCAGCATTGTGCTTGTAAATAGAAATCAGGTTATCGGAATGCTGTACGGAAATAACATAACCGTCGCCTGTTGTCCACCCCGCAGAAATTACCGTTCCGTCAAGTGTTACACGTACAGGTTCATTTTCATCGCTGGCTGTTACATCTACACCAAAATGTTCTTCGGACGCATTAAATGTATTGGTAACGCTTCCTGTGACAGGGATGAAAAAGAAAAATCCGCTGATGCCGCCTTTTTGTTTTACACCGATGGCAAGGGAATACTGGTCCATGGATTCAATTTCATTGCGCAAAGCCGAATCTGCAGCGCTCGGGCGGAAGTCGAGATTGGTGTACTTTTTTGTGGTGTCGCGCGGATCAGAAGGTAGTTCTGCGGAATCCCTGCCCGATAAAATCATGGAGAGGTTATCCATATATTTCTGCTTGTTGACGAGCGCCTTTTCCATAGAATCGGTTTTCCAGGTGAGCTTCATGAGATCTTTCTGCATCCCTACATCCGCATAGCCGGGAATGTACTCACGCAGCGGTGTAAAGGCTACCAGACTGACAACCAACGCGATCATAATGCTGGTGCTGACAAAGATTAGAATCAGAAAACCGAGTGGCGTTAAGCGCAATGAAAAACGCTCTTCAAACGTATCGTCGTTCATCACCACCAGGCGGTATTTATTCCGCAGGCGTTCAATCAATTTACGTTTTTGCTTTTCTGTTGTCATAAGGGAGAAGGGCAAATATCGCAATAAACCATGCTTTTCAGGCAACCGGAGGCTATTTTGGCCGTCTTCTTTGAGGGAATACACTATTTTTGCATTCCCGGCGTTACCCTGATTCAGCCGGTTTTTGTTGTGAAAAAATATTCGATATATCAATTAAGCTTTTTGCTCTTTTTTGCCCTGGTGATCATCGGGGCGTGCTCGACAACGAAGAATACTTTTGTCACGCGCACCTATCATAATATCAATTCGCGCTACAATGGCTATTTCTATGCCCGCGAAAGCTTAAAGGAAGCCCAGGAAAAAATCGCTAAAAGTTATGTCGATGATTATTCCCAGCTGCTTCCGGTCTTCCGTTTGCCTACCACACCCGAAACAAAAGGCTCCTACGCCGATCTCGAAAAAGCAATCAAAAAGGCGACGACCTGCATTGAACGACATGCAATCACACTTAAATCGGGCGCTGAAGTAGCAGGAGCCGTTCGCTGGATCGATGATTGTTATCTCGTAATCGCGCAGGCTCATTATTATAAAGGCGAATACATCACTGCTATCGAGATCTTCGATTACATGATCCAGAAATATTCCTCTTACCCGATCAAAACGGAAGCATTGCTCTGGAAAGCCCGTGCACAGATCGCGCTCGGCGCTTTTACAGATGCTGAATCATTGCTGGATGTTGTTTCCAATGATAAAACCATCACCAAAAAAGTTCAGGCGGAAACAAAAGCTACTTACGCTGATCTTTATATGCAGACCGGCAATTACGCGAATGCCATCAAAAACCTGGAAGATGCGATTGCATTAACAACCAATAAAAAAACGATCGCCCGCTATACATTCATTCTTGCACAGCTGTATGAAAAAGTGGGGAATGAAAAAGAAGCGTTCGTGAATTTCGGAAAAGTGGTCGACATGCATCCTGAATACAACATGTTCTTCAACGCTAAATTAAGTCGGGCCCGGTTGAGCGCTGCCAGCGAAAAAAACAGGAACCTTGCCAAGAAGGATCTGCAGAAAATGCTCGCTGATCCGAAAAATACCGAATTCAAAGACCAGATCTATTATACACTTGCCCAGCTTGATGAGCGCAGCAAGAATAAGACAGGAGCTTTGACATATTACAGGCAATCTGTTGCGGCAAGCGTAGGCAACAACAAGCAGAAAGCGCTTTCCTTCCTCGCGCTCGGCGATATTTATTTCGCTGATACAGATTACAAAACCGCGCAGGCTTATTACGACAGCACCATGCAGGTGATCCCCAAAGATTATCCCGGCTATAAAGCGATCTCTGAAAAACACAAAAGCCTCGCAAACCTTGTTCGCTACATTAATATTGTTTCCACTGAAGACAGCCTGCAGAATGTGGCAACAAAATACGGCAGCGACACAACACAGCTTTACGCTTATGTGGATAAGCTGATCGTAAAGGCGCAGCTGGAAGAAAAACGCAAAAAAGAATTGCAGGAGCAGCAGCTGGCCAACGCAAACCCTGGAGGGAATAGTCCTTCGCTCAATACCGGCGGCGGTGCCAGCGCATTTTATTTTTATAATAATTCAAACGTTTCCTTTGGGATAAATGAATTTACCCGCAAATGGGGAAATCGTACAAATGAGGACAACTGGCGACGGGCGAATAAGGAAGCATTAATTCCCAATCAAAATGATAACCCGGAAGACGTGGATACTTCCTCTACCGTGGGTACGAAGCCAAAAGCCGGAAGCGCAAAAGCCGCCCGCGAGCCTTATATCAAAAATCTGCCGCTGACAGCGGAAGCAAAAGTCAAATCCGATGAACGTATAGCAGACGCGTTGTACAATCTTGGCTCTTTATATAAGGAGCAGATGAACAATACCAAAAAAGCTGCAGAAGCTTTTGAAACCCTCACAAAACGTTTTCCGAATCATAAATACGCGCTTGCCTCACATTTTCAGCTCTGGCGTTTGTACAAAAGCACGAATGAGATCGCAAAATCAGAAGAGCATAAAAATTACATCTGCAATAATTTCCCGCAAAGCGAATATTGCTCGATGATCAACAACCCGGATTATTATGCCGGCAAAGAAAATGAGCGCACGAAGATCAATGAATATTACGCTGCCACTTACGAAGCGTACACGAAGAAAGATTATGTGACAGTAATCGCGCGTAGTAATTACGCCGACACTGCTTTTGACAAAAAGAACGAGCATGCCGCTCAATTCGCTTACCTGCGTGCGGTGAGCCTGGGAAAAACACAAGGTAATGCCGCAATGGAGCCTGAGCTTACCCGCATTGTTGCAAATTATCCGAAAGATCCCATGCGCCAGCAGGCACAGGCGTTATTAGACGCGCTTCACAAAGTAAAACCAGCGGCTCCCGATACCTCAAACAAAATTTCCGGGCCCGCGTATTCACAAAATGAAAACGTAGAATACCAGTTTATGGTGGTTGTCGATAATGGTAAAGGAGATTTGAACAAATTCAAGATCGGCATCTCCGATTATAATTCCGAATCGTTCGCTTCATCCGGATTAACAATCAACAGCATGATGCTTGACAACCTGCATACACTTGTGCTGGTAAAATCTTTCGGAAACCAGAAGGCAGCTATGAATTATTACACGCTGCTCAAAACAAAAGGTGAAATTTTCGCCAACCTTTCCCCCGGAACTTTCCAGGTAATGGTAATCTCCACAGAAAATTTCTCCCTCTTCTTCAAGGACAAAAACGTTGATACGTATAAATCTTTCTTCGAGAAGAATATTAAAAAGTGATGCGGGATATCCGATGTGGGATGTACGATTTAAAAACCTCAAGTAATCGTAATTCGTACTTCGTAAATCTATAATAGTGATCCACAGAAAATTTCTCCCGGGATTTACGATTTAAAAACCTCAAATAATCGTAAAACGCGCCGAAGGCGTCCCTTCGGGATAATTCGTACATCGTACATCCTCCCTTTTTTCCTTAGCTTTACAGGAAAGATAACAGCCATGTTTAACAATAAAAACACAAGCGGCATGCGCAATACCCCTCCTGATTCAGGCACTGTGAATATCATCGGCGCCGGAACAACTATTGAAGGCGATGTAGTTTCCAGCGGTGATATCCGCATCGATGGCTCATTAAAAGGAACGATCAAAACACGCGGCAAGCTCGTTGTCGGACCTTCCGGACATGTGGAAGGCGAAGTGATCTGTCAGAATGCTGATATTTCAGGCAACATCCGCGGCAAAGTAAATGTAGCCGAACTGCTTTCTTTAAAAGGAACCGCGAAGCTGAGCGGGGAAATTACCACCGGAAAACTATCTATTGAACCGGGCGCTGATTTCTCCGGATCCTGCAGCATGGGCGGAGTGGTAAAAGAAATACAACATGAGCACGCCGAAGCCGGACTCGCCGAAAAAACGGCCTGACCTTTCCACCGCCAAATACCTTTCGATGGCTACTTATATGGCCGTCATTATCACCGCCGGCACACTCGGAGGCCGCTGGCTCGACCAGCATGTTCAGCTCGTTAAATTTCCGCTTTTTACATTAGTGCTTGCGCTCACTTCGGTTTTTGCGTCGATGTGGTATTTTATCCGCGATTTCACCAAAAAATAACAGCAAATCTCCCCGAATGAAAAAATCATTACTACTTCTCCTCCTTTTTTCTTCCGCACTTTTATCCGCTCAAAAGAAAAATAAAGGCAAAAATTTTCACTGGATCTCAGAGCAGGATGTATTTGCTGTTTCCGGCGGACAATTTCAGCCCGACATGGCTAAGTTTAACACGCAGCTTACAGCGTGGGGGGCAAAGTCTGTCTTTTACCAGGGACTTCGTGGTTATGGTTTTACCGCAGCCGGAACTTTTCCTGTAAATAGAATCCTGGTTTTTGATGGCGCGTATGCTTTTGATATTCTTCTTCCCGCAAAAGTTTCGATCGGAACAAACGATTCACTCAACTTCGAAATGAAAGGGTGGCGGCTGATGACAAGCATTTACGGAAAGGATGTAATTCCCGGAAGTGTGGTCGCGCTGGTTCTGGCGCCCGGCGTGGACTGGGGTGTTTTGAAAATGAAAAGAACGCTGGCAGGCAACGGCGGACTTTACAAGAATGGCTACATCGCCCCGTTTGGCCGCGCGGAATTGCGTTTTGTGTTCGGCCCGATTGCTTTAGGCGCGCGTGGAATTTATCGCTTCGATGTGACGAAGGATCTGTGGAAACTAAAATCAGGACCGGAATTTGTATTACCCGGCACCAAAAATACCGGAACCAGCATTGAGTTTTTCATTGGCTGGGGGCGTGTGCATTATCAATAGGCACAAATTTCGCAGATTTATGGTTAAACCCTTTTCAATTCCAAAAACATTGCAGTACAAGCAATTTTAGAATACCTGATTTTAGATTTTAGATTTGCGTTCAATCTAAAATCAGTTGATCTAAAATTTCCCACAAGAGAATCTCTCCGGGTAAAGACCATGTTTCTTTAAAATCTGCGTAATCTGCGTAATCTCTGGCCTATCTTTGCCCCGATGAATTCACACACAAAATATTACCTGCGCTATTCCATTTTTCTCGCGCTGATTGCAGCGGCATTATATTATTGGAATAGTTCGCAGCCGGTGCAAAACATTCATCCTTTGTCATGGATCATTTTTGGCGGATTTGCGCTGATGTTTTTCCTGCTCCACCTTTTCCTGCTCGACGCTGAAAATAAAAAACCCGGCGTTTTTGTTCGGCGTTTCATGGGTGTTTCCACGATACGGCTCTTTGTTTTGCTCGCTATTATTGTACTTTATTCCATGACACACGCGAAGCTGGCGACCTTATTCATCTGGCATTTTCTTATCTTTTATTTCCTGTTCGCTGCATTTGAAATCGGCTCGCTTTACAATCATTTTAAACCAAAACGGTAACTTTGCCTTTAAGTATTTATACAATAGAATTTGATATTTGATTTTAACTAAACCTTTATGAAAAAAATTCTTGCTTACAGCTTTGCTTTCTTATTCAGCGTTTCATTAGCTGCACAGGAAAAAGTCGGCGATACACCTACTGCAGAAGAAACCCACAATTATTTTGCGGGCAGCTTTAATTATTATTTTCTGCCGATGGCCAGCGTGAAAGCGCGCTATACTGCACTTGGCGTCGATATGCCCGACGGAACTATGATGATCGGCGTCGGTCTCGATCGCGGCTATAACACCATCACCAACAAACTCGATAATGGAATCACCGGATTACTTTCCTTCCACTATTTGCTTCCGCAACATTTCAGCAATGCAAATGATTCGATCAAAGTTTCATTTAACGGCTATAATGCGCAGTTCGATCTGCTCGGCATTAATTTTGTGAAGTCTGAGATCATTACGGTGACAGGAGGATTAGGCTGGTCGTTCGGCCGGGTAAAAGTGATGGAAGAGATTGGTGGGGCCAAAACAACTTTTCTCAATAAATATTTTGCTCCACAAGGCCGCTTTGAGTTCAATGTGCGTTTTCTTGAGCATTTTTATATCGGTGTGCGTTATGCTTATCGGGCCGATATTACCAAAACCCGCTGGACACGCACAGGCGTTAACTCGCAAGATCTGCAGGGTGTAAACATGAGCGGAACGATGATCGGGGCCTTCATCGGCTACGGAAAGTGATTCGTCGAAAAATAATCGTTATTAAGGAGGAGATCGTTCAAAAAACGGTCTCCTTTTTTTGTTCGTAACCCGTTTAAAAAGCGTTGAAAACCTTTTTCGCTTTCCCCCAAAATACCTTGCTAAATTCTTTCAGTACTCCGATTCAAATACTTATTTTTGCACCCGAATTCAGGGACGTTCCTGGTTTCCAACGGTAAATACCTACTAATCAATGCGTTTAAACGCTTTCGTTGCCCGAGTAGTCTTATCTGTCAGCGCATTCCTTCTTCCGGCGCTCTCATTTGCTTACGATCCTGATGCTCATAGCGCTGATTCAGTTCATGCGCAGGTTGCTCCGGCAGCTGAACATACAGGTGAACATAAAAAAGCCTTCAATCCGGGCAAAATGATCATCGAACACATTTCCGATAATCACGAATGGCATGTTTACGGTGAAAAGCATATTCCACTTCCTGTAATTGTAAAAACCGATAAAGGTTTTGAAATGTTCTCTTCAGGGAATTTCCGTAAAGAAGGAGGGCATGAATTTGTTCCTTACCCGGGAAAAAATTACACCTACGCATTAAAAGAAGGTAAAGTCGTTGTCTGGGATATGCTCCTTGACAAAGAAAACGAAGAAGCTACCAAAACACTGCTCGATGTTTCTATCACCAAAAACGTAGTCACACTCTTTATTGTAGTCGGACTGATGCTGTTCTTCTTTATAAGCGTTGCAAACTCGTACAAAAAACGTGTCGGGCAAACCACTAAAGGAATGCAGTCTGTGTTTGAGCCGTTGATCATTTTTGTTCGTGATGATATTGCAAAAGCAAGCATCGGCAAAAAATACGAGCGTTACATGCCTTATTTACTGACCGTGTTTTTCTTCGTGTGGATTTCCAACATGCTCGGACTGATTCCTTTTTTCCCTGGCGGAGCGAATTTCACAGGAAACATTACGATCACACTTTGTCTTGCGGTGATTACATTCATTATTACACTGATCAGCGCGAATAAAAATTACTGGAGACATATTTTTGCAATGCCAGGTGTTCCGATCGGCGTATTGGTAATTCTTACACCGATTGAAATTTTCGGAATGTTCCTCAAGCCGATGGTATTGATGATCCGATTGTTCGCGAACATCACAGCCGGTCACATTATCGCGCTTTCATTTTATGCTTTAATCTTCATTTTCGCAAAAGGTGGCGAATCGACCGGCGCCGGTCTCGGTGTTTCAGTTGCTTCTGTCGCGTTCTGCGTATTCATGATGTTCCTGGAGCTGCTCGTCGCGTTCATCCAGGCGTATGTGTTCACTTTGCTTTCCGCAATCTATTTCGGATCGGCAGTGGAAGAGCACCATCACATCGACGAGAATTTCGATGGCAAGCCGAATGAGCTTGCTGCCGCACATTAATTTGTAATCTGTTTTAATCTAAATATCAATTATCATGACTTCAAACATTCTTTTACAAGCTGCTGAACATCTTGACAACCTCGGTATGGGCTACGGTCTTGCCGCTCTTGGCGCTGGTGTTGCTGCTCTTGGTGCTGGTGTTGGTATCGGCCGTATCGGTGGTTCTGCGCTCGAGTCTATCGCGCGTCAGCCAGAAGCGGTTGGTGACATCCGTGCTAACATGATTTTAACAGCTGCTCTCGTTGAAGGTGCTGCCTTCTTCGCGATGGTTGTTGGTCTGCTGGTTATTTTCAAAGACCAGGTAGCTGCCTAAAGAAAATTTCACCACGCTTTCACGGTTGGTGTAAGCGTGGTGATTTTCAAATTGAGATTAAAGATTAAACAGAAAAAGGATTTCTAACAACTAAAATACTTTGCCATGCAACTAGTAATGCCCGATACCGGTTTGTTGATCTGGATGATGATCACTTTCCTTATTGTGTTGATCCTGTTGAGAAAATTCGCCTGGAAACCGATCCTGAAAATGATCAAGGACCGCGAAGATTCTATCGACGGTGCATTAAAATCGGCCGAGAACGCAAAGCTGGAAATGCAGAATCTTAAATCGGACAACGAAAAGATCCTCGCACAGGCCCGCAACGAACGCGACATGATGATGAAAGAAGCCCGCGATATGAAAGACAATATCGTAGGTGAAGCAAAAGGAAAAGCAAAAGAAGAAGCAGACAAAATTCTTGCATCTGCGCGTGAAGCAATTCAAAATGAAAAGATGGCTGCGATCACTGAGTTGAAAAACCAGGTTGCGCTACTTTCTGTTGAGATCGCTGAAAAAATTCTTAAGCGCGAATTATCGGACGAGAACAAACAAAAAGACCTCATCGGCGATTTGCTGAAAGACACTAAGCTGAACTAAAATGATCGAATCAAGAGTTTCATTCCGTTACGCGAAATCACTTCTCGATCTGTCTTTGGAAAAAGGCCAGCTCGAACAAGTGCGTGAAGACATGCAGCTTGTGTTCGACACGATTCATGCAAACCCGGATTTATCCGCAATGCTTCGCAGCCCGATCATCAAGACCGACAAAAAGCTGGCAGTTCTCAAAGCAATCTTCGGTGGAAAGATCGGCGTGATTCCTACACAATTCATTGACATCATCACACGCAAACGCCGTGAGATGGAGCTGGAAGGAATTGCAGCCGCGTTTTTAGCACAATACAAAAAACACAAACAGATCCTCACTGCAGTTATCACAACCGCATCTGGTCTTGATAAAAGCCTTCGCGAAAAAGTATTGCAGATCGTAAAAGGCAGTACACAATCAGAAGTTGAATTGACAGAAAAAGTAAATAAAGATCTTATCGGTGGATTTGTTCTGCGTGTTGGCGACCAACAAGTAGATGCAAGCATTCTTCGCCAGATCAAAAACCTTGACCGTTCATTCAGCGAAAACCCGTACGTAAGAGAGTTGTGAGTCCGGAGTTGTGAGTTCGGAGAAAAAACGAACTCATCTACGGACTAAAAACTCAGAACTAATAACTAAACAAAAATGGCAGAAGTTAAACCAGCGGAAGTTTCCGCAATCCTACGAGAGCAATTAGCCGGTTTCAAATCGGCGAAAGAAATGGAAGAAGTCGGAACCGTACTCCAGGTCGGAGATGGTATCGCACGTATCTACGGACTTTCAAATTGCCAGTCGGGAGAGCTTATCGAATTCGAAAGCGGATTGCAGGGCATTGCTCTGAATCTTGAAGAAGATAACGTTGGAGCCGTTGTTCTCGGTTCTTCCAATGGAATCCGTGAAGGTGATACTGTTCGCCGCACAGGCAAGATCGCTTCTATTAAAGTAGGAGAAGGAATGCTTGGCCGTGTTGTAAATACACTTGGTGAGCCGATCGACGGAAAAGGTCCGATTCCCGGAACCACTTACGAAATGCCGCTTGAGCGTAAAGCGCCTGGTGTAATTTATCGTCAGCCGGTAAACGAGCCGCTTCAGACAGGTATCAAAGCGATCGACGCGATGATTCCGATTGGCCGTGGCCAGCGTGAGCTTGTGATCGGCGATCGTCAGACAGGAAAATCTGCTGTTTGTATCGATACGATCATCAACCAGAAAGAATTTTATGCTGCAGGCGCTCCGGTGTTCTGCATCTATGTAGCGATCGGGCAAAAAGGTTCTACCGTTGCAAACGTTGTTCGTACGCTCGAAGAAAACGGCGCGATGCCTTACACAGTTGTAGTTTGCGCTACAGCTTCTGATCCGGCACCGATGCAGTTCTTCGCGCCAATGGCCGGCGCTGCGATCGGTGAATTTTTCCGCGATTCCGGAAAACCGGCTTTGATCGTTTATGATGATCTTTCCAAACAAGCGGTTGCTTACCGTGAAGTATCGCTGCTGCTTCGTCGCCCTCCGGGACGTGAAGCGTATCCTGGTGATGTATTCTATCTTCACTCCCGCCTGCTCGAGCGCGCTTGTAAAGTAAACGCGAACGATGAGGTTGCAAAAGGCATGAACGATCTTCCTGATTCTTTAAAAGGAATCGTAAAAGGAGGCGGATCATTAACCGCGCTTCCGATCATCGAAACACAAGCCGGTGACGTATCCGCATACATTCCGACAAACGTAATTTCGATCACCGACGGACAGATCTTCCTTGAGTCGAATTTGTTCAACGCCGGTGTGCGTCCTGCTATTAACGTTGGTATTTCTGTATCACGTGTTGGTGGAAATGCGCAGATCAAATCGATGAAGAAAATTGCAGGAACATTGAAGCTTGACCAGGCGCAGTACCGTGAGCTCGAGGCATTCTCGAAATTCGGATCTGATCTTGATGCAGCTACAAAATCTGTTCTTGATAAAGGTATCCGCAACGTAGAAATCCTCAAGCAAGGACAGTTCTCTCCTTTCCGTGTGGAAGACCAGGTTGCAATTATCTATTGCGGAACAAAAGGATTGTTGCGTGATGTTCCGGTGAATAAAGTGCGCGAATTCGAAGCGGATTTTCTCACATACATGCGCAGCAAGCACGCTGATGTGCTCAACGATCTGAAAGCCGGAAAGCTCGATGACAAGATCACTGGCGCGATTGAAAACGCAGCGAAAGAAATTTCTGCTAAATACAAAAAGTAAGAGTTACTAATTATATGGTCCGGATTTGATCCGGACCATATAATACATAAGGAAATGGCAAATCTAAAAGAAGTACGTAACCGGATTGTTTCTGTGTCGAGCACACAGCAGATCACCAGCGCCATGAAAATGGTTTCTGCTGCTAAGCTTCGTCGCGCGCAGGATGCAGTTACACAAATGCGTCCGTATGCAAACAAGATGCGCGAGATCCTCGAAAATCTCAGCAGCAGCCTTGACAGCAGCGCAGGCGCGTTTTCTGTTCAGCGTGAAGTAAAAAATGTGCTCATCGTGGTGGTTACTTCCAATCGTGGACTTTGCGGCGGATTTAATTCCAACGTGATCAAGCGTGCATTGGTTGCCACACGTGAAGAATATGCAGGCGCAAAAATTCATTACCTCGCCATCGGGAAAAAAGGAACAGAAGCTTTCCGTAAAACAAGCTTCACCTGCGCCTATCCTGAAATTGACACGATCACTATTTTCGACAAGCTTTCGTATTCCAATGTTGCACCGATCGCGGAAAAAATCATGAAAGGATTTGCAGAAGGCGCTTATGATAAAGTTGTCCTTGTGTACAATCAATTCAAAAATGCCGCAGTTCAGATTACACAGGCAGAACAATTCCTTCCTGTTGTAGCTGCAAAGGTTGAAGGCAAAAAAGCGATGAGCGCTGATTATATTTTCGAGCCTTCGCAGGAAGAAATTGTCTTGGACCTCATTCCACGTTCACTCAAAACTCAATTGTACAAAGCGGTCCTTGATTCTGTTGCTTCCGAGCACGGAGCCCGAATGACCGCGATGCACAAAGCAACTGATAACGCGCAGGAGCTGATCCGCGCCCTCAAAATTTCCTACAATAAAGCCCGCCAGGCCTCAATTACCAATGAGATCCTCGAGATCGTTGGTGGCGCTGAAGCATTGGCCGGGTAGCGCAACGCACGCCCCAACCCGAAGGGAACAATGCGCAATTTTATAAACTCTTTTTTTCACCTCCACAGGATCATTTGTGGGGGTGTTTTTTTTGCTTTCATAGGAGGCGTTTTGTACATTTCAGAGAGCAAAACCAAAAACATATTCCCATGAAACACATTTTACGAATTCTTACCATCGCCTGCCTTTCTCTTTCGGCGAATTATGCGCACGCTTCAGGCGGACCCGACGCTTATGGCTACACGTGGATGACCAGCCTTGATCCCGGTGGACCCATGTATAGCTGGATCGATGTTACAAGCCGCTCCGGGGTACAAACGGTTACAGGTTTAGCAGATGATAATTCTGCTGCAGGTTTTATCCCGCTCGGCATTAATTTTCATTATTACTGGAATGATTATTCGCAGCTGAAAGTAGGATCGAATGGCTGGGTTAGCTTTAATAACACCAGCAATATTGCAGCTTGTTTTCCAACCATTCCCTCCGCAGGTGGACCAAGTGATAATTACCTCGCACCGCTAATGGGCGATTTGAATTTCACCGGCGCTGGTAACCCCGGACAAGTAAAATACTGGTCGAATAACGTTGACACATTTATTATTTCGTACATCAATGTTCCGTTCTGGTCAGTAAATTCTCCTGGCTGGGTAGGATCGAACAGCTTCCAGGTAATCCTTTGCAGCAGCGATAGCTCTATCACTTATCAGTATGGAACGCTTGGCGGATTTGGACCGAATGCAGCCTGCGTCGATCTTGTTGTAGGAATTGAAAACAGCACAGGAACTATCGGATTGCAGGTGCACAATGATGTAATGCCTCCTGCTAACTATTCGATCCGTTTTAAATATCCTAATCCTGTTCTGCTGAGCATTCAGGATATTCTTCCTGCATGGAACATCAACGGGGCAAACGGGGCAGAATTTGTTATGACCGGTCTGCCAACAACGCTCTTAAGTGATATCCGCAATTCAGGAAATACTGCTGTTACCACAGCGATCAGTCTTCAGTCAACAATTCTTGACGCGGCTTTAACAACGGTATTGAGCAACACCGGCGTTATTCCGAGCATGGCTGCAGGTGATGACAGCCTTTTCATATTCTCCAATTTATGGACACCGGCTGTAGCGGGACAATACACGAACCGGACATCGACAAGCAATTCCCAGGATATTAACGCAGCAAACAATACACTCAATACAGAGCTGGACGCAGTGAATCCCTGCGCTCCGAATATGCTGCTAAGCTATGTGACTACAGGAATTCCTGATGGTTCGATCAACTGGAATGGTGGCGCTAACGATGACGGTGCCGCAGTATATATGATACCGCCGATCTATCCATATACAGTGGCGGGGCTGCAATTTTATATTTCATCCAATGTAAACAATGGTTATATCGCGCAGGTTTATGATGATAATGGTCCGAACGGCGCGCCGGGAACATTACTCTTTACCTCAACCATTCCATCAGCATCCGTAATTTCCGGCAATTGGAATACTGTAACAGTAACACCAACAGTAACGCTCAGCAGCGGCGGATTTTACGTGGTATGGCTGCAAGGTGGCACAACTATTTTCCTCGGTACAGAAACCGCCGGACCACGAAGTCACCGCAATTATGAAATCCTCGATGCAAGCTGGTCAACGTTCCGTTACGATGACGCAAGAGATCTTTGTATCCGCGCGAGCATTAACAATTATACAAACGCACCTGCTGCAACATTTACATCTTCTGTCAATGCACAGACAGGAACTTTCACCGACAATTCTACCGGTCTGGTAACTTCCTGGTCATGGAATTTCGGCGATTCACAAACTTCTACGCAGCAGAATCCTGTTCACACTTATTCCGCAGCAGGTACATATACCGTTTGCCTGACTTCCGCATCTCCATGCACAACGAGCCAGGTTTGCCAGACGATAAATATTTGTTTCACTCCTGTTGCCGCTTATTCTTCTACAACGAATGTACTTGATGCAACATTCTCTGATCTTTCAGGCGGAACAATCACAGCTTGGTCTTGGGATTTCGGTGATTCACAAACTTCAACACAACAAAATCCTACGCACACTTATTCAACAGGTGGAACATATAACGTGTGTCTCATTACCACAAACAACTGTGGTCAAAGTGATACATTCTGCCAGGCTGTTACTGTTTGCGGATTACCTGCTGCTGCGTACACAAGCTCAACCAGCGCGCTGAATGCATCGTTCACTGATCAGACTACAAACAATCCTGTTAACTGGCTGTGGGATTTCGGCGATTCGCAAACATCAACTCAGCAGAACCCGGCACACACGTATGCTGCTGATGGCATTTATACTGTTTGTCTCATTGCAACAAACGGCTGCGGCGATGACGATACAATTTGCCAGGCGGTTTCAGTGTGCAATCTGCCAACAGCGTCGTTCACGAACACAACGAACCTGTTGAATCTAACATTTACAGATCAGACAACAAATTCACCTGTATCATGGATGTGGGATTTCGGCGATTCGCAAACGTCGACACAGCAGAATCCTGTTCATACTTATGCAACGGCCGGAACTTATACCGTCTGCATGGTTGCAACAAATCTCTGCGGCGATGACGACACAACCTGCCAGAGCATTACCATTTGCGCTCAGCCCGTTGCATCATTCACCACTTCAACCAACTTCCTTGATGTAACTTTCACCGACCAGACCACTAATTCTCCTGTGACCTGGCTGTGGGATTTCGGCGATTCACAAACTTCTTCTGCAGTAAATCCTGTTCATACTTACGCAACAGACGGAACTTATACAGTATGCCTCATCGCAACAAACCTGTGCGGCTACAGCGATACTACTTGCACAACGATCACTATCTGCGGTCAGATTGCAGCGGACTTCACGTTCACTGAAAACCAGGATTCGCTTTTTGTGACCAATACGTCAACAGGTGCAGCAGTAAGCTGGATGTGGGACTTCGGTGATTCACAAACATCAGCACAGCAAAATCCTGCGACACATCTTTACTCTGCAGAAGGAATCTACACCGTGTGTCTGACCATTACAGATGTTTGCGGTAACAGCGACACTGCCTGCGAGGACGTAACTATTGTATTTATCGGAGTGAATGAAATTAATACTTCTCTGATCTCAGGAATTTACCCGAACCCTGTAAACGATCAGCTGAATATTTCATTCAACAGCGATCTTACAAACGGACAGCTTGAGATCGTAGACCAGGCAGGCCGCGTAGTAATGTCGAAACAAAATGTTTCAGGCAAAACAATAAACCTTGATGTTGAATCGCTTGCTTCCGGAATTTATTTGCTTCGTGTATTCGACGAGAACGGAACTTCAGCAGTGCGCTTTATAAGGGAATGATAAAGTAGTTTTCTAAAAACATTTTTTTCACCTCCACAAGATCATCTGTGGGGGTGTTTTTTTGTGGGGTACGAATTACGGATTTGTGCGAAGATTTACAAATACATTCAGAGTTGTAGCGATTCGGGTTCATTCGTAATTCGTACGCAATCATTCGTGATTTGTACATATTCGTAATTCGTACCCTTTTTGCGGAATGTATCTTTTTTGCAACCCAAAACATAATTTCCAGCCTTATTTATTCGTCATTCCGTTACGATTAATTCCCTTGTTTTCGGGCCGGTGATTGCAAGACGTTATACCTTTGACCGTTATTTACAACTACCCCAATGTGAGATTTCCCCTTTCAGTCAACGTCCCCGCTCATTTACGGGAGCTGCCGTTGATGATTTGCCCCGCCCAGGCTTCAGCAAGCGCGACAAAACCCAAATTGTTTTCTTGTCAAACTTTTAACCTTTAAACAAAATGTCAGCAATCCTACAAGAGTATTGGTGGATAGGCGCAATTGTGGTCTGCCTTATCCTTTACAAAATTATTCTCCGCTTCCTTTTCGGAATGGTCATCGTTCCCGAAGACAGAATCGGACTGGTTACAAAAAAGTTCGTGCTTGTCGGAACCAACCGTTCGCTTCCCGACGGACGAATCATCGCTACAAAAGGCGAAGCCGGATTCCAGGCAAAAACACTTGCGCCGGGATTGTATTTCGGAATGTGGGTGTGGCAATATGAAGTGACCATGCAACAATTCACAATAATTCCCGAAGGTAAAATCGGCCTGGTGATGGCGAAAGACGGAAGTGAAATTCCGACCGGAAATATTCTCGGACAAAAAGTAGAGTCAGATAATTTTCAGGATGCGTCTGCTTTCTTAATTAATGGCGGCCAACGCGGGCGTCAGACATCTTATATCACTTCCGGATCCTATCGTATCAACACGATGCTGTTCCAGATTTCTGTAACAGATATGGTGCGCATCCAGGAAAGCATGGTGGGAATTGTTACCACGCTCGACGGGCAGCCGATTGAAGCCGGGCAGATCGCGGGTAAGTTAATTGACGGTCATAACAACTTCCAGGATTTTGATAAATTCATCAAGGCGAACGGAAACCGTGGATTGCAGCCACAGGTAATTCTTGCAGGTTCTTACAACTTAAATCCATGGGCGATACAGATGGAAGAAATTCCGATGCTGGAAATTCCGATTGGATATGTTGGTGTTGTAATTTCATACATCGGCCTGGAAGGAAGTGATCTTACCGGCGCGGATTTCAAGCACGGAAATATTGTTGAAAAAGGATTCAAAGGTGTCTGGCTGCAACCACTTGGTCCGGGAAAATACCCGATCAACAAATACATTATGAAAGTGGAGCCTGTGCCGACCACGAATCTTGTTTTAAATTGGGCGAGCGCAAGAAGTGAAGCGCATAATCTCGATAAAAATCTTTCTACAATTACTGTTCGTTCGAAAGATGGTTTCCCTTTCAATCTTGACGTTGCACAAATTATTCACGTGCCGACAACTGAAGCTCCGAAAGTAATTGCGCGTTTCGGGAATATGGTGAATCTTGTCTCTCAAGTACTCGAACCTACGATCGGAAACTATTTCCGTAACTCTGCGCAGGACAGCGACGTGATTGCGTTCTTAAGCACACGTAAAGAGCGCCAGAATTCGGCAAAAGAGCATATTAAAAAAGTGCTGGACGAGTATAACGTCAACGCGGTAGATACATTGATCGGAGATATCGTTCCGCCGGAATCGCTGATGAAGACATTGACAGATCGTAAGATTGCGGAAGAGCAGAAAGTTACTTACGACACGCAAAAGCGCGCGCAGGAAACGCGGCAGGGAATGGAGAAAGAAACCGCGATTGCTGACATGCAGAAGGAAATTGTAAAAGCACAACAGAGTGTTGAGATCGCTGAACGCACTGCGAATGCAACGGTGAAAAAAGCGGAAGGTGATGCGGCCGGCGTGAAGCTTGCGATCGGTGCGGAATCTGAAGTAATTAAGCAGCGTGCGTTTGCGGAAGCGGAAGCAACAAGAGCAAGAGCGCAGGCAGAATCGGAAGCGATCAAATTAAAAGCATCCGCACAGGCTGAGCAGATCACTCTGACAGGTGGAGCGGAAGCAGGAAAAATTCTCGCTATCGGTAAATCAACTGCTGAAGCGTATGAGCTTGCGGTGAAAGCATTAGGCGGAGAAAATTTCACGCGTTACAAAATTACCGAAGAGCTTTCGAAAGGTCATGTAAAATTAATTCCGGATGTATTGATTGGCGGTGGAAACGGAAATGGAAGTGCGATGGACGGATTGCTCGGCCTGAAGCTGATGGAGATGATGGATCCGGAAAAGAAAAAGATTACAGAAGTGAAAAGGGATGACGTGAAAAAAGACGATGGTAAAAAAGAGCCGCCGAAATTGTCGTAGTCTGTGACCGGCACAGTAAATCAGTGACGACTCTTGAATTCCCCCGGGACAGAAATGTTTCGGGGGATTTTTCTTATTGGGGCAATTGCTAATCGGATTTGATGTTAATGTGGTAATGGCGCATCTGATTTAGTTGAATTTATTTGTAATGAGGTGCTGAGTGGATGATGGCGCCTGGGAGCAATGTTAGCACGCGAGGGAGAGTTGTGTTATAGTTTCGCTCCTACGGAGCTTAAAAAAAGGAGGGCGTTTTTGGGATAGTAATATTTCGCTCCTATGGAGCTGCATGAGTTTAGGTCAGCAGTTCCACAGGGATAAATTTTACTAAACTCTCATGCAAAAACAAAGTAAGCTCCGTAGGAGCGAAACTATCGGTTTCAATTTTAAGAGGCCGCTTAATCAAATTGTCAGCAAGTGCAACACTTTGTGCGGCTGCAGTGCGAGCTAAGTGACTTTACTGCCGCGAAGAAATTTCCATAGCCCTTATTGAGCGCTTTCCCGATCTTTTATCGGGATTAGCGAAAGCAGGAACACAGAAACTTTATTGCACCTGCTTTGCGCTCCTGAAAAAAATAATACGTTTAATGAGTTGTCTTATAATACGCACACACCTCTTTCACCACACAATCATCGTGATGCGGATGTGTCGGGCGGCAGGTTTCTCTTCCTAAGAACGAAATTGCCATCCCGATTTCGCCCCAGCTTTTTTCGGGAATTGCTTCCATGAGCTGCTTCTCAATTTTTTTCGGATCCGTTCCGCTTGCAATTCCGATGCGCGGCGCTACACGGACTACGTGCAGATCAACAATTATTCCTTCCGCCTTCACACCTGCTTCGCGCATGATCACGTTTGCTGATTTGCGGCCGATGCCGGGTAATGCAGTCAGCTCTTCCATGGTCAATGGAATTTTTTTATCGTCCTTGATTGTTTGCGCCAGCTGCATCAGCCATTTCGATTTGTTTCCAAAGTTCCGGATCTTACGAATGAAAGGCAGCAGCGCTTCTTCATCTGCTCTCGCAAGCGATTTCATATCGGGGAACGCATTGAATAAAGCGGGTGCAAGGCTGTTGATATTCCGGTCGGAATCCTGCGCGGATAAAATCACCATCACTACAAGCTGGTAAATGCTTTTATATTCCAGCGGATGCGCTTTGCCTTTGTACTTTTTAAGGAGAGGCTTCATCGCGTCTGCCCAATTGATCTTTGTCATCTGATTTTTATTTGGGATAAAAATACAATCGTTAAGCGATACAATCCTAATGCAGGGAAATTTGTTTTGAAAATTCAGTCCTGATCGAACAAGCCGGGCTGATCATTTCCTTTCGGAGGTTTTGCTTTTCCGAAGACCTATTCCTGTTTTCCATTTTCTTATTTTCCCAATTTCTAAATTTCCTTACCAATATCGAGCGCAGACGAGATATTACTTCCAATTATTCTGCAGCTCCCCTTTTTGTCCAAACACCGGATCTTTCGGTGGCACCGGGATTGTGTAAATTTTTTCGTCTGTATCCGGACGTTCGCCTTGTTTGCCGGTTTTTATGTCATACTCTTTTCCCGCGGGATATGCGCCTACGCATTTGAATGTGTTGCGGGGTGTAAGATTCTTATGCGCGACGCCGGCAGGAATAATAATCACATCTCCCTTTTCCAGCGTCAGCTCAATGCCGTATTCTCCGCCGATCTGCACCTTTGTTTTTCCTTTGTAAACCCCAAGCACTTCATGTGTATTGCTGTGGTAATGATGATAATCGTAAATAGAATCCTTCCACGAATTGCTCCAGCCATTATCTGCGAAAAGGTTTTTTATTCCTCTTGCCGGAAAAAATTTCGGCAACGTTAAAATTGATTTATAAAACAAAACAGGCAATGCATTGTTGTTCGGAAACACACCATCATCACTGATGTAATATATTGCAACACTTGATTTTAATTTTGGTCGTGACATGTCTCCATTGTGGACAAAATAGTGCCAAAGTGAGTGGGGCAACGAAACGACGCGTTAAGGATTATTTATACACAGAATTACAAAAAAAATCCGCTATTCTCATTCGCAAAAAAATCAATTCTGATGAATGCGGGTAAATTGTCTTTGCCCTTTCTCCCCTGAAAAAGAATTACAAATTTAAGGTTGAAATGATAAAACCTTTCCGGATGACCACAGTTTGAGGAAATTTTTCTTCACTGGCATGCCATCGCAAAAGGATCAGGCTTTTATTCCCATCACAAGAATGTCGTCCGTCTGATCCAGCAATCCTTTCCAATCCTTTATGGTTTTGGATGTGGTGGCTTCCTGCTCTTTCATTGTTTTGCCGTTCAGGGAAAGCAGCAGTTCTTTAAATGTTTTGTACCGGAATTTTTTTCCTGTAGTGCCGCCCATCTGGTCAGCGAACCCATCGGTGAAAATATAAAACGTGTCGCCTTCGTTCACTTTGAATTCATGATTTGTAAAAGGCTGCGCATCTCCGGCATAAATACCGATTGGCTGTTTGTTGCCTTTGATCTCGGTGAGCGGGGAAACTCCCGGCGCAACATTTCCGTTTGCGATCCACAACGGATTATTAGCGCCGGCAAATTCAACAGTTCCTTTTTCACTGTCAAAAGCAAGAAGTGAAATATCCATTCCATCTTTATTCTCACCGGAAGATCCCGTTTGTTTTAATGCCGCTATGATCAGGTCACGCAGCTGGTTTAATATTTCAGCTGGCTGCGTACACCCTTTTTCATTTACGACCTGGTTCAGGAACGCGTTCCCGATCATGCTCATAAATGCGCCGGGAACACCGTGACCTGTACAATCCACTGCGGCGATCAGCTTCTTCCCGTTCTTTTCGGTGAACCAATAAAAATCGCCCGAAACAATATCGCGCGGCAGAAATAAAATAAAAGATTCAGGAAATAATTTTTCTTTCAGCGTCATTGCAGGAAGAAGCGCCTCCTGGATCTTTTTCGCGTAGTTAATGCTGTCGGTGATGTCTTTGTTTTTTTCTTCAATAATATCTTTTTTCAATTCGAGTTCTTTATTCGATGCGGCCAATGCAAGTCGTGCGATAATTTCTTTTTTAGTAAGCGTATAGCGGGAATGGATCAGCACACATGAAATGATCGCAACTGTTGCCACAAGCATGCCGCCGTTGATTAAAATTTCCTGTGTGTCAAGAGGTGAAAAGGTTTTCAGGAAAAAGATATTAGCGACAAAAGAAAGCACCACCACCAGCACCGACCAGAATGGTTTCCAAAGCACCAACATTCCGGCACCGATAAAAAGCGCGATGTAAGCGAACGCATGCTTCTGCAGCATCGGAATATCCATCACGCTCCACATGTAAGCGTTTTGCAAAGAAATTCCGATGACCGGAATGAAAATTAAAATTTCAGTGCTGATGTTTAATTTTTTCCGGAACAGCACACCCAGCAATGTAAGGAGTGCAACAGAAAGACGAATGACCAGGAATGTTTTCCAATAAACGGGAATGGTAAAGTAATCGGCGACAAACCAAATGGGATTGAGGATGATAGCAACCCAGCACACAATTACATGGTGCTTCGTGGCAATGCGTGTCATTTCGCTTTGCCAGTCGACATTGATTCCGGAAAATTCTGCTTTAGACAAGGCTTCAGGGGGTGTTTAACAAATATAGGAATAACTCCCCCGAAAGCAGCTTTTTGTTCCATGCGTCGTGATCTGCAGAGAAGCCTTAAAGGGGACGTTTCCGGCGCGAGACTTGTTTGACTTATCCATATGAGAATCGTATCTTTGGAAAGCAAACACATTTCGACTGAATCTTAGCAGCCATGGATCATCACTTTATAAAAAGGATCAGCTCCTCTTTTAAGCTCCTGGCTTCATTTATTTGCCTTTCATTCGCTGTGCCGGTAAACGCGCAGCTTACCATTACTCCCGGTGTTTCTGCTGCAACGCTTGTGGCCAACCTGGTAGGAACAGGCATGACCGTTACGAATATTACATTGAATTGTCCTGCGAATGCTTACGGAACATTTTCAAATGGAAATACCACGAATATAAATATTGCCAACGGGATCATGCTTACGACTGGTTCTGCAACCAATGCGCCCGGCCCCAATAACAGCACAAGCGCAGGTACCTGCAACGGCGTAACTTTCAGTGACCCGCAATTGACCAGCCTTGATCCGCTTGCCACACGTGATCCATGCATCCTTGAATTCGATATTATTCCACAATGCAATACACTTACGATCAATTTCGTTTTCGGCTCCGAAGAATATCCTGAGTTTGTAAATTCCGGTTTCAATGATGCATTCGGATTCTGGATCACCGGCCCCGGCCCTGCCTGCCAGCCCGGATTTTATAATAACACCAATGTTGCAACTCTTCCGAATAATACCACCATCGTTTCCATTGACAACGTAAATCAATTTACCAACTCCGCTTATTATGTAAATAACGCTGGCGGCCCGACCATACAATATGACGGATTTACTACCGTGCTTACCCGTAACGTCGCATTATGTCCGTGCGTAACCTATCACTGGAAGATCGCGATCGCTGATGCAGGAGATTGCATTTATGACTCCGGCGTTTTTCTTGACTTCCTGAGCTGTTCCACTGCATTAACCGCCACAACGTCTACTACTCCTGCCACCTGCATGGCATGCAACGGCACCGCCACAGTTACCCCGACAGGATCCGCGCCTTTTACTTATTCCTGGGCGCCTGCGGGAGGAAACGGGGCAACGGCTTCTAATCTTTGCGCAGGAACATATACTGTCACCGTTGACGATGCCCTTGCCTGCTCTCCACCTATAACATTAACTGTGACTGTTCCGGCGAGCGTGGTTCCATTGGCAACAATAAACACACAAACGGATGTTTCCTGTAATGGCGCATGCGATGGCTCAACGAATGCAATCGTGACTTCCGGAACAGGGCCGTACACTTATTCCTGGTCGCCAAGCGGAGGAAATGCTTCGGTTGCATCAGGGCTTTGTCCGGGAACTTACACAGTGAACATCGCTGACTCAGGTGGATGCACAGGCACTGCGAGTTATACCATAACACAACCGCCGGTGCTTACCGCAACAGCTGCAGGAACAAACATTACCTGTTTCGGTGGAAGCAACGGAACGGCAACAGCATCGCCTGCCGGAGGAACGCCCGGGTATATTTACAGCTGGCAACCAAGCGGAGGAAATGCAGCAACAGCAACCGGATTAACAGCAGGCAATTATACCTGCTTAGTGACGGATGCAAACGGATGCACCATCACAACAAGCGTTGCATTATCGGAACCGCCTGCTGTAACTGCATCGTCCGTGGGAACGGATATTTCCTGCTTTGGCGGAACAAACGGAACGGCAACTGTAATTCCTGGAGGTGGCGTTGGTTCGTTTACTTATAATTGGTTGCCATCAGGAGGAAATGCGGCAACAGCAATTAATCTTGCAGCAGGAACATACAGCGTAACTGTAACTGACGGTTCCGGCTGCACTGCTACATCCAGCATCACATTAACAGAACCTCCTGCATTGACTCTTGCGACATCCGTTGTAGCGGCAGCCTGCTTTAATTCCTGTGATGGACAGATGAACGTAACTCCGAATGGCGGCACAATTCCATACAGCTATTCATGGAGCACTGGTTGCAATACAGCAGGCTGCATAAATATCTGTGCAGGTGCTTATACAATCACAGTCACAGATGCGAATGGGTGCATCACAACCGATTCGGTAACCATCACGGAACCGACAGCGATCTCACAAACTCTTTCTTCGACACCGGAGAATTGTATCGCGGGCGATGGAACTGCTTCGACAATTGCCAATGGAGGAACAGGTGCCTATACTTATGACTGGCAACCGGGAAATGGTAACGCGGCAGTGCATTCCGGTTTATCCAGCGGCCAATACACCATTACGGTTACAGATGCGAATAATTGTGTTTCTGTTGATAGCGTGGTGGTAGGAAATGTAACCGCGCTTAGTGTTACTCCCGGTGCTGTAACGAATGTCACCTGTAATGCCGCATGCAACGGATCATTGACAGTAACGGCGAATGGCGGAGCAGCTCCGTTTGTTTATGTATGGTCGCCATCGGGGGGAAATGCATCAACGGCTTCTAATCTTTGCGCAGGAACATATACGTGTAACGTAACGGATGCAAACGGATGTACGACTTCTGTTTCATTCACTGTAACAGAACCAACAGCACTGACCGTAATTACTCCTGTAGCGCCGCCGGTGATCTGCGCCGGTGCAAATATTAATTTATCGGCAAGCGCATCGGGGGGAATCCCCGGCTATACGTATTCCTGG
>JALYQL010000198.1 GCA_030855855.1 Bacteroidota bacterium
GTAAAAAACTATTTGACTACAAATTTCATCAGCGAGCTGAAAAACCAATTCTTATCAGCATCGTTCATTTTATCCGTGATTCGGTCGGCCGAATCGACAAACTTTTCAATATCGGTCACGACTTTTATATATTCATTGTATTCCGCTTTGTTCTCTGCTTTATCTTCCACGTTCTTCAATTGACCCAACACTTTTTTAAGCGGATCAATTTCTCTCTTCCTGCGTTCGCGGATAATGCGCATGGCTACTTTCCAGATATCTTTTTCGGCCACAAAATATTCGCCGCGTTCACCGAGCTTTATTTTGCGTTCCACCAATCCCCAGTCGATCAGCGCACGTGTATTCATATTCGCATTTCCACGTGAGATCTGCAGCTGTTCGATAATATCATCGGCGCTCAACGGGTGATCGGCAACGAGCAATAAAGCGTGGATCTGCGCCATGGTGCGGCTGATTCCCCAGGTGGTTCCTAAGGTTCCCCATGTTTCAATAAACTGGTGCTTGGCTTCTTTGAGTTTCATGAAGCAAAACTACACAACCTTTCAGTACTTTCAAAATATATTGAAAGTACAGAAATATAAATAATTGGTTTTCAGTAAATTATAAATGGCGTCAGGCAAAAGCGTAGCCGCCTGTATGGATAAAAAGGATTGGGGTTGAGGGAAGAGATGCTGCTTTTTTCATTTCGTTTAATGCGTAAAGCGCTTTGCCGGAATAAATACTTTCAGCGGGCAAATTGAATTGCTGTTTTATTTTCTGAATAAATTCTTCTAACTCAGTACCGGTTTTTCCATAACCACCGAAAACAAATTCGTGCACAATTTGCCACCGCGCAACAACTTCCCGTTCCTTCAGCAAATTTTTCACTTCATTTTCGAGGTACTCTTTTCCATTCAACACTGCAATGCCAATAATATGCTGGTGTGATTTCGCTGATGCGATAATTCCAGCCAATGTCGCGCCCGTTCCGACAGGACAAATAATAACAGTATACGCATCTGTTTGCGCTGAAAGAATTGCCATACAGCCCTTCACTGCAAATTCGTTCGAACCTCCTTCAGGCAGAAGATAAGCGGGTCCGTACACTTTTAGTAAATCTTCAATAAAATCAGGATCATTTCTTTTACGATATGCTTTCCTGGAAATAAAAACCAGTTTCATTCCACATACAGCAGCGTATTTTAAAACGGCGTTAGAATCCGAATTCAATTCATCTCCGCGGATAATTCCAATCGTTTCAAAATTATTTTTCTTTCCTGCAGTTGCAACCGCCGCAATATGATTTGAAAAAGCGCCACCGAATGTAATGAGCTTATCAAATCCAAGCCGCTTCATTTCTTCAAGATTATATTTCAGCTTAAACGATTTATTCCCTCCTGAAAGCGGATCAGGCAGATCAAGCCGCAATACAGCGAGTGCATCGTTTTCACCTTCACCAAAAAAATGTGGAAGAATATCAATCTCCGGCATTGTCAAATTTAGGCAGAGATTTGTTAAATAGTTTCGGGTTCTGAGTTTCGAGTTAAAAGTTTACGAGTTAGGGTATTTAAAAATAGCTCACTCTAATCAGGCCTGCTTTTAACTCGGAACCCGGAACTAATTAACTTTACACTATGGCTGAAGGATTTCAACCCGGAGATTTTTATAAGACCGAAGAGGGATATGTTGTTTTCACCGAGCAATTTCTGCTTCGTCGCGGATATTGCTGCATGAACGGCTGCAGGCATTGCCCGTATCAATTCAATCCCAAAAAAGGAAGGGTTGATCCTGATTATATCAATCCGAATAACGTAAAAAAATAAATTATCATGTTTGGTTTCGGCAAAAAGAAAAAATCACATTTCAGCTCAAAGGTATTAATGTCGCGGGTTGCATTGGACAGGCTGCTGGTGAATGGGCTGCGCAATAAAGAGATCATTGCAGTGACTTTTTTTACTTCGACGCGAAATGAACTTATAAAAACAGTCAATGATCCGTCGTTGGATGATCATATTATTCCGGCGGAAAAAATCATAAATGGAAACGCAATTCCCCGGATAAATTCTTTCTTGTTGTCGGGAGATAAAAAAATCGTTTTTGCTGAACGCTATCCGTTAAGCGCAAATGAAATCCAGGTAGCAGAAAAACTGGAAATAAGTGGCATTCCTCTTCCGTTTATTGCTTATGCTTCACTCGATGATGCTATCCTTTTGCAGGCAGGCGGTGAAAAAATAATATCGATGATGCAAAAAATGGGCATGAAAGAGGATGAGATCATTGAGCATTCTATGATTGAAAGCTCTATCAAAAACTTTCAGTCGAAAATTGCAGAGAAAACCTCTTTCCATTCGCATGCTCAATCACCGGAAGAATGGTTCCGGGTGAATATTCCGCGTGCATAAGCGCGGACTTTAAGTCCGCGCTTATGCACGCGGAATCGTATATTTGTTGCATCCATTTACTTATGACAAACGAAGAATTTCAACAACATATCCTTACAGGAATTCCGGAAGAGCTTCCTGCACTGAAACCTTACGATTCTACGCTTAATCACGCGCCGAAAAGAAAAAATATTCTTTCGGCAGAAGAAAAAAAGCTGGCGCTGAAAAATGCATTGCGCTATTTTCCGAAAAAACAACATCCTGTTCTCGCAAAAGAATTTGCCGAAGAATTAAAAACATACGGTCGCATTTACATGTACCGTTTTCGCCCAGATTATAAAATTTACGCGCGGCACATTTCTGAATTTCCGAACCAGTGCATACAGGCTGCCGCGATCATGCACATGCTTTCGAATAATCTCGACTATGCTGTTGCGCAACATCCGCATGAGCTTATCACTTACGGCGGAAACGGAGCTGTATTTCAAAACTGGGCGCAGTATTTATTGACGATGAAATATCTCGCGACAATGACGGAAGAGCAAACGCTTGTTTTGTATTCCGGTCATCCGCTTGGATTATTTCCTTCGCACAAAGATGCGCCGCGCGTGGTGGTCACCAATGGAATGATGATCCCGAATTATTCAAAGCCGGATGACTGGGAAAAATTCAACGCGCTTGGTGTAACACAATACGGACAGATGACCGCGGGTTCGTTTATGTACATCGGTCCGCAGGGAATTGTGCATGGAACAACGATCACTGTGATGAATGCCGCGCGAAAAATTTCTACCAGTGAAGAAGACCGTATGGGCAAACTTTTTGTTTCATGCGGCTTAGGCGGAATGAGCGGCGCGCAACCTAAAGCAGGAAAAATCGCCGGACTTGTTTCGGTGATTGCTGAAATAAATCCGAAAGCGATGCAGACACGTCACTCGCAGGGATGGGTAGATGAAGT
>JALYQL010000272.1 GCA_030855855.1 Bacteroidota bacterium
TGAACTTATTTCAGACGTAGAAAGTCCATTACGTTTTTCACAAGGAAAGCTTTATCCTTATCACCGATCTTTTCAATAAAATCCTTTTGAGCTTCATAAAGATTAGTCCGTGGAAGCACAACCCAAAAATCAGTACCAAACATGCATCTTTCAGCGATAAGTTTTGCATTCTTGTCACCTGCATTTAGCCTTTTAGCAAAGTTATCTGTTGCGTCGGGATCGCTGATATTAAATGAAAAGTCCGCAAATGCTTTATGGTGCATCATCATGCTTAGAATTGAATCAATTCGTTTAGCTTTTGGATGTAACGGTTTTGCCCATGCTTTTGCGCTTCCGAAATGACCAAAATTCACATACAATTCTTCGCCGGGTTTAGTATATCGTTCCAGCACTTTACGCCATTCCTCTGGTTCATTAAGAAAGGCAGCACGCTTCGATCTGCTTAAAAATTTCACCTTCTCTTCCACGCCATCGCGATCAATAACAATAGGGTGTGCAAAAGTAGAAACCGATTCTCCACCGCAATGTGTAACAATTGGTATTTTCTTTTCGGCACAGATATCGAAGATTGGCCGCAACCGTGAATCGGAAGGTAAATATCCCAGGGCGGGATAAATTTTCACACCAAAATAATTCGAGCCGCCTGGTTTAAATGCTTCATAAAACATGGTGTAAAGATTATCCGCTCCACTTTCAGATGCTCTGCGGGGATCTAAAGGCAAAAAAGGCAACACAGGATATTTATTTGCTAAATCACTAAGCTCCTTTACCTGCACCAGGTTTGATTTTCTGATACTTCCCCATTTTCCTTTGTTCTTTTCTTCCCATCCTTTATTCAGATCCATACCCAAAACAACGGTTACAAGATCTTTCCCACCATCCACAACATTATTGATTGAGTATTCATCCCGGAAAGTCGTATAGACATCCTCCATGTAATCTTTTTTCAGAATTCTTATTACACCCCGAAGCCAATGAAGGTGTTCCTTTTTCGCAGTCCTGACAATTTCTCCGGCTTCAACTTCATTTTCTTCTTCGGCAATATTTTTTTCTACCCTGGCTAAAAACTGACTTACATTTTCATCCTTCTCAAAAAGATCTTTATCAGAATAAATCGCTTCGATAATTTCTTCTTTATCGAAAAGATGAATGATCTTATTTTTTACACCAAAAATCAGTCTTAACATTAATGCCAGCATACCCGGACGTATACCGCCGATCATTCTCGCTACAATATATCTTACATTAACGCAGTCGCCATCAAACACATGACAATGTGCATCGAATACAAAATTTCCCTTTTCAATTAAGCTGCGGGTAACAGGTGAAAGTCTTTTTTCGGGATCGTCCTGGATATCTCTACGGGCTTTAACTAAAAAATCCAATTGCTCTTGCGTGTAGGGGATTAGCGTCATGTCTTTCGTTTTAAAATTGTTCGGGGTTAATACAATAGCTTTTTTTTGTTCACACTACAATATAGCTTTTAATCGCAGCCTTTTACCTCTCTTTTGTGGTTTATCCGGGATCCTGCAATTAAACGGATAAATTATTTTTACTTTTTTTTGCCCTGTCCAATTTCAACTTTCCAGCAAAATCAACCAAATAGCCGACAACAAGCGTTTACAAACATTTACTATCGACTACAAACGTTTAACAACCGAATAATCGGATTTGACCACCACATCTTTGCACCGTCGGAAAAATGAAGTACGATATACGAATTACGATTTTTGAAATCATGCTGTACGATAATATGAATGCGAATATGAAAACCACACACAAATAACATATCACGAGACACGCAACTTAGTTACCCGATTTCCTGAATTCTCAATTACCAGTTTCTTTTATTTATTAATTTTTTAATTTTTATTATTTATGAAAACGCAAAGCAACAACAACGTGAAAATGATTGTCAACTTAGGCACGAAGCCTACGATCAAAACAGTAAGCGGCGGACGTAAGATGGCCCGCTTCTCCGTAGCAACGCTCGAAACAGAAAATGAATCGGGCAAGAAAAAGATCAAATGGTATTCCGTCATCTCCTGGGGAAGCGTGGCTGATATGGCTGAACGTTGTCTTGAAAAAGGAAAACGTGTGATTGTCTGCGGTCACCTTGTAGAAAAAAAATGGCTCGATAAAAAAGGCATCGAACGCACTAAAAAAGAGATCCTCGCCACCCATTTCGTGCTGCTCAATTCCGGCAACAAACACACACAAACCTCTCTCCCACTTGCCCATGCAGCATAAAAGAAAAGAAAAAGAAAACCTGCGGGGATTGATCTTTTACTCGGTAATCTGGTTCTTTATCATCCTCCTCATCAGTAAGATGATACACGTCTGAATTCAGAAAGAGTAATTTCTCAATACCCAATACTCACTACTCATTACCCAATACCCAATACCCAATTATCAAATTACTCAATTACTAAATCATTAAATTTTTATCTATGAACATGATCACAAACAACGTACAGCTTGTAGGCCACCTCGGAAAAAATCCTGAAGTAAAAACACTTCCCGGAGGAAAAAAAGTGGCAAACTTCTCCATTGCATGCAGCGATTCACATACCGATAAGGAAGGTCGCAAAATTGAAACAACGCAATGGTTCAACGCAATTGCATGGGAAGGCCTGGCTACTATAGCAGAAAAATTTATGGTAAAAGGCAAGAAAATCGCTATCGCCGGCAGACTTGTTAACAGAAACTGGACCGACAAAGATGGTGTAATGCGCTACGCCACAGAAATCGTCTGTTCGGACATCCTCCTGATCGGGGGACAAAACAAAGACTAGGATCACGCCATGGTTTTGTCTTGTTTTAAAGGCTTCTCGCAAGGGAGGCCTTTTTTTTTGAATGCGCCATTATATTCCCCGCCAGAACAAACATAACCAGGCAATTTAGTTTTCCTGTGTTGTTTCAATTTTGCATTAGATCGGCAATTAAGAGCAAACGATCGAATATTCAACTCCATCACCAAACAATACCGAACTTAGTCCCGTTTATTCAAAAATCAAAACTGCCCACTGACTACTGACTACTGCCTACTGCCTACTGACTACTGCCTACTGACTACTGCCTACTGACCACTGACTACTCTTTAAATTATGCATATAAAATTCATGGGCGCCGCCCGAAATGTTACCGGCAGCAGGCATCTTATCTATTGCAATACAAAAAACATTCTCCTCGATTGCGGAATGTTCCAGGATAAAGTTTCGAAAGGCGAAGGGCTGAATGAAAACTTCGGATTTGATCCGGCGATCATTGATTATGTCATTCTTTCACACGCACATATAGATCACGCCGGTTGCCTTCCGCGATTGGTTAAAGAAGGATTTCGCGGACCGATATTCGCCACGCCCGCAACGATTGACCTGTGCGCAGTGATGCTGGCCGACAGTGCCCGTATACAGGAAAGTGATGTGAAATATAAAAACAAACGGCTCCTTTCACAGGGAAAAAAACCGTTGAAGCCTTTGTACACTGAAAGAGACACGGAAGAAACGATGAGACTTTTCGTTGCCGTGGAATATAATACGCCGCACACAATTGAACCGGGAATCCGCTTTTTGTTTACAGATGCAGGTCACATTATCGGAAGCGCTGCGATCCACCTTGAGCTTACGGAAAAGGACGAAACAAAATACATTACATTCACCGGCGACATAGGACGTTATCACGACCTGATACTGAAAGAGCCGCAGAAATTCCCACAGGCAGATTATATTATCTGCGAATCCACATATGGCGATCGTTTGCATGAAGAGCTGGGCGATGCCGCAAAAAAATTGCTGGAAATTGTAAAGCATACTTGTCTTGACAAAAAAGGCAAGCTCATCATTCCCGCTTTCAGTCTCGGGCGCACACAGGAAATCGTTTACACGCTCGATCGGATGCACACGAATGGATTGCTGCCGCATATTCCTATTTATGTAGACAGCCCGCTTTCCACCAGCGCGACAGATATCATGCGTAAATATTCTTATGAATTCAACGACGATATCCAGGAGTATATGCGGAAAGATCCCAATCCGTTTGGGTTCAGGGAATTGCGATTTATCCGGGAAGTAGAAGACTCCAAAGCGCTGACACGTTCAAACGAGCCTTGCATTATCATTTCTGCATCCGGAATGGCTGATGCAGGACGGATAAAGCATCATTTAAGAAACAATATCGGTGATGAAAGAAATACCGTGCTAATGGTCGGTTATTGTTCGCCTTATTCACTTGGACGACAATTAATGGATGGCGCGAAAGAAGTGAAAATTTTCGGCGAGCTGCATTCTGTTATTGCCGAAGTAATTTCATTGCAGGCCTATAGTGCGCATGCTGATTATAAAGAAATGCTCCGTTTCCTCGAATGCCAGGATCCACGAAAAATAAAACGTATTTTCCTTGTGCACGGTGAAATAGAAGTGCAGGAAGTCTGGCGCAAAAAATTAAT
This sequence comes from Bacteroidota bacterium, assembly GCA_030855855.1. Lineage (GTDB taxonomy): Bacteria > Bacteroidota > Bacteroidia > Palsa-965 > Palsa-965. The sequence goes on from JALYQL010000272.1 coordinate 4,448, forward strand.
AGAAGCCGGATTTAAAGACGTAGTAATCCCGGAATTCAGGGAAATTGCGGAAATCTGATTTCAAACATCAGACATTATTTCCAACCCTGCACTTGTTCAGTGTACATTGTTAGTTTGGTCCGCCGTGGCGGAAACATTTTTTTGACGACACAGAATAGCTTACATAATCCATGAACAAATCCACCGCGGCGGATCAAATGTTTCCCGAAGGGATTCCTTCGGAACAATGCACAATGAACAAGGGAAAATCCAACCATCATCCATTGCTGTTAATAAACCGGTAAAACCTCTCAAAATCGCCCTTTCTTTTTATTAAATTTGCACCATTCACCATCCCGGTAGTCGGGACCTAAACCTACTTATGAAAGACTTATTCGATAAAATCCGCGACAACCGTGGTCCGTTGGGAATGCATGCGAAAGAATCTCATGGCTATTTTACTTTCCCGAAGCTCGAAGGAGATATCAGCAATAAAATGGTGTTCCGCGGCAAAGAACGTTTGGTCTGGAGCCTCAATAACTACCTCGGACTTGCAAATCATCCTGAAGTTCGCCAGGCCGATACAGATGCTGCTGCAAAATTCGGATTCGCTGCTCCGATGGGCGCGCGTATGATGTCGGGAAATTCAAATTACCATGAACAGCTCGAAGCCGGACTTTCCGAGCTCGTGAAAAAAGAAGATACGATCCTTTGCAATTTCGGCTACCAGGCAATGGTTTCCGCGATTGATTGCCTCGTGGACCGCCACGATGTTATTGTGTACGATGCAGAATCACACGCGTGTATTCTTGATGGTGTTCGCCTGCACATGGGAAAACGTTTTGTTTATCCGCACAACGATATGGCCAGCCTCGAAAAACAACTCGAGCGCGCAACAAAAATGACCGGCGAAACAGGCGGGGCAATCCTCGTGATCACCGAAGGCGTTTTCGGAATGAGCGGAAACCAGGGCAAGCTGAAAGAAATTATTGAGCTCAAAAAGAAATTCACTTTCCGTTTGTTCGTGGATGACGCGCACGGATGCGGCACCATGGGACCAACAGGTGGCGGTACCGGCGAAGAGCAAGGT
>JALYQL010000287.1 GCA_030855855.1 Bacteroidota bacterium
CTAATTCAAAGAAGGATCTTCCGGAAAATTTGCCATGGGGGCAAAAGCATTTCCCATTTTCTTCACTGCTGCGGTCCACATCTTTTCGGGATCTACGTTGAAAATAATTTCGTTATCCGGTTTTGAAACGAACCACGATTTACTTTCCAGCTCTTTATCCAGCTGCCCGGGTTCCCATCCTGCATAGCCGATAAAAAAGCGGATATCATTATTCGTGATTTCCTTTTTTTCGACGAGGCTTTTTACTTTATCAAAATCGCCGAGCCAGTAAATTCCGTTTCCGATAGGGAAAGAATCTTTAATTTTTTCACCGGCAGTATGAATAAAATACAATTGATCGCGCTGCACTGGTCCGCCGAAAAAAGACAAATGATCGTATTTTGGAAATTCAGGAACTGCTTCCTGCACCGAAATTTCCAAAGGCTTATTAAGAATAAATCCTACAGTTCCTTTCTCATTGTGCTCCGCAATAAGCACTACAGCACGACGAAAATAATCATCGTGTAAAAAAGGTTCTGCAATGAGCAATCTTCCGGCGGCAGGTTTTAATTTATTCTCGGCAAACATACATTCAAATTTAAGCAAAATTGCTTGTGACCATGGGGTACGAATTACGAATTTATACTAATAGTTACGAATCTGCACTATTCGCTCACATTTGTAATTCGTACACTATTATTTTAACACAAAAAAACCACAAGCCATAAAATTCTTTCGCCACTCTCTCCACAATGTATTCTGCTTTTGCGGATCAAATTGAAATGTTTTTGCGGTAAGATCCCAGCTTTCGCTAATTGTTTTTCCTTCTTTCATATGAGCTAAAAAAACAAATTGCGCCGGCTTTATTTCATACAATCCCAACCGGTAATTTTTGCGAAGGACCACACAATAACTTTCTGCGGAAAAAGGAAGCTGTGGTTCTTTTTTCGAGATGAAATCAAGGTAATAACTGCAAATAGGAAACTGATGATGGAAAAGGTGAAAAACGGGTAGCAATGCTAATTTCTCATCGGGTGTTGTGGACGGAATTTCGCTGTTCTTTTCTTCTGCATGCTCATCAAAAATTAACGTCAGGTTATATTCGAATTGCGCCAGCTCAATCATGAAATCGGGCCAGTCTTCTTTTATTTCCTGGTCAGCATCAGGACGTGTTGATTGCAGGAAATGCGGAAATCGTTTTCCCAATGTGTTGAGCGTATAGCTTTCTGAAGGATTGTCGGACAAATAATCATCGGCAAATGACCGGAATAAATCCTCTCCGAGCGCATACGCCAATCCGCTGAATTGATTTTTCATGCATTCGCGCAAACGTGCAATGTAACTTTGCCTGTAAATGTTCAAATGCCGCTGCGCCGATAATTTTTCAGAAGCATTAACCAATTCCTCCGTTTTAACTGTTTCAGAAAAAGGCACACTCGATTTTCCCGGATAAACAAGCACACCTTGCATCCATTGCTGCATTTGTTCCAGTGAAAATCTTTTATTGTCCGGCATTCTGTTGTTTTCTACGAGATTGTTTGGATTTCTCCGGGTGAATTTTTTATTGGGTATTTTACTTTTTCCCTTTTGCTGCCGCTCCCTCCCCGCTGCTGCCGCTCCTTTACCGCCGCTCAATTTCCATTGATATTTCCCCTTTCATCAATAACCATTTCCGTCACCAAAAAATCAACCGGTGTGGATACTGCTTTTTCTTCATTGATCTGCACTTTTTCATAAGCAGAAGGTTTGGAAATCGTATGCATGTATTCCTTTGCCTTGAGCAATTCGGCGTGATAAATTTCAAATTCAGGAATCTGGCTGTCCCATTCCAGCAACGTCGAAACACCACCTGTCAATTGCCACGCAAGATTAAAAAGCTGCCACACTTCGTTCACCACTTTGCTGTCATGTGTGTCAATGATGTAATCGCCGCAATGCTGATGTCCTGCAATATGCATCTGCACAATATGATCGTGCGGCAATTGTTTTATATAATGCACAGGATCAAAATCATTATTAAAAGCAGAGACATACACATTGTTCACATCAAGCAGCAATCCGCAGCCTGTTTCTTCTGTCATGTATCGCAGAAAATCATACTCCGTAATCGTCGACTGTTTGAAAGAAAGATACGTGCTCGGATTTTCGAAAATAAGCGGGCGCTCCAGTAAATCCTGTGCTATATTGATGCGCTTGCAAATATGTTTCAGCGATTCTTCGGTGAGTGGAACAGGAAGCAGATCGTGCGTGTTCAATCCATTCACACCGGTCCAGCACAAATGATCGCTCACCCATTGTGGTTTTATTTCTTCGCCCAGCTTTTTTAGTTTGGAAAGATATTCCATATTGAGCGGTGCGGTGCTGCCGATGGAAAGTGAAACACCATGCATCACCAACGGATAAATTTCTGAAATGCGGCGAAGCACTTGTCGCGGGCGGCCACCCGAATCCATAAAATTTTCAGAAATGAATTCAAACCAATCAACAGCAGGTTTGTTTTCGAGAATGTAATCGAAATGTTTGCTTCTCAATCCCAATCCTAAACCGAGTGTTGGGATTTTAAGCACGGTATTTCTGAATTTTTCGTTTTTCATGATCCGCAACCGTTGCTACCGCCAGTGGACTGTGCATCTAACCACACTTGCGGCGGACCTTGCGGAAATGGTGAAGGCCCGATATTTCTTTTTCCTGATCCTTGTATTCTTTTTTCAAATATTTTACGTGCCTGCAGCCAGGTGCTTTTTCCTTTGCTTTCACCTTGCGTACTCACGCGCTCTGCGTTGATCGGAACAGCACAGCTTCCCTGCCACGCACATTCGTTTGCACCGGGATTATTTTGCTCGTGCGCATCACCGTAATAACCGCATCCACCCTGGTTTCTGCAGTTATTTAATGTGTGGCAGGAATGTGTTTCTGCTGTTGCACAAAATCCGGTTCCTGCGCAATTATTTTTGCCAAAACGATCGTGACCCTTGCAAGCATTCAACCCCATGCACGCATGTAGCTCAACGGGAATTACAGGCGCAACAGGTGTAGATGAAGTTGTGGTAGCTGACGGAACAGGAACAGGTGCCGGAGTGGAGCAGCTGCTACAACCATTAGAACCCGGTGTGAAATTTATGAGTGACATGTTTTTTCTTTTTTAAAATTTGGCAAATGGATTTTTTTGAGCGAATATTTTGCGTTTGATGAACCCTGTTTATGTGTTCATTTCTTAAGCATTCAACGCAACGTCGGGCAAGTCATGTATTCTTTGCTTTAAGCCTGAAATATCGGTATTTCCCGGATAGGCTTCCATCGTTGCATTGAACAGGTCGATGATCTGTGATTTCGGACTCAATCCGGCGCTGAAGATCTGTCCGTTCTTTGATTTGAAAGAATAATTTTCAAAAGTCGGAGCTGCTGAATAGATTGTGGTGCCAACCGTATATTGCATTCCGGTAATAGTGCCACAAAGCGAATTCAGAATAAAGATCATGGATTTGTGAATACCGAACATGAATATTTCATATTGTGTATTGCCCTCTTTGCGATAACATTCTTCCGTCATCAGGAAGATATAGGAATTGACAGCGTTTAAAAGCGTAGATAATTTTTGCAATGCAGGCGGATAATCAGTGGTGGAAGGATTGCGCTTGAAATTATAAATAAAATAATTGCTCATTTTGATTTCGGAGTAACCTTCTTTCGTGCTGTAGTCGCTCACTTTTTTCTCCAGCGTATTGAATTCGCAATAGATCTCTACAAATTTTGCAAAATGCGAAGTTTCTTCACCTGGTTTATAAGCATGATCTCCATCGCCTGGGTCTTCACATTTTTTAGGCGCTCCGTTTTCATCGAGCAGATCATAATCATTCGGGGCAAAACCTTCTCCCTGGTCAACGATTGTGTTGATGGCCTGAATAGCAGAATCGCAATCAATTACGTGAATGAGATCACCGGTGGGCTGGCGTGGCTGTTTTGTTTTTTGTATATCAGCATTTGCAAACATGAGCTTGCCGTCTTTGCTTGTATAGCTTGTGTCGGAATTGTTCGGTGCATAATATCCTTCGCCGGGAATCAATTGAGGCGCTTTCAGATCATATTTCAATTTTCCATTTTTGCTATTATCCTCAATGACTTTCTCAATCATTTTATAAAATTCGCCGATGGTAGTATAATCAATTACCACTTTTTTTCCTTTGAGCAATTTTGTCTGATCTTTTGGTTTTGCCGGCAATTCAATCTGCAGAAATGTTTTGAGCTGGTCAAGCGAAAGCACATCACGATTGATATCGAAGGGAGGCTCATGTCCGGGAAGCTGTGCAGGCCACGTACCAGGAATCTTATCCATCAAATCGGGCATTCCTCTCAGCGCCTGTTTTATATTTGATGATAAGGCCATGTGCAACATTTCCTCAATGGCTACGCTCATAATAATGGCACAGGATTTTTTTGCCAGGTGAGAAATTGAAGCGGAAAATTCAGTGGCGAATGCAGCAGCTTTTTTAGCAACTTCATCTTTTGATTTCCCTTTTGCGATCAACGCATTGGTCAATGTTGTGGTAATAGAATCCGAACTAACAGAACGGTTGATGGAATAATAGGTAAAAAGATAAACCGGGATAGTTGCAATTTCAATCTCGATGGCTTGCTGAAGCGCGTCGTCAAGGTTTTCGAGCGTGACGACTACTTTGTTTTTGGTTTCTTTGGAAGTTTCAGGACCTTTTGACAATAAAAATGTTGATCGTGCCATTGTAGGGAGTAGTTTAAAATGTAAGTGCAGGAAATAATTTAAATCGGGATTCTTGTGTGAATAATTAAGAAAAATTACTTTCTCTTAAAGTTGCGGCAAAATATAGAAAAAGCAGTAACGTTTTAATGTTTTCAGATGCTTTGTTGAAAAAACAAATTTTACAGGTAATTTTCCTCATGATGTTACAGGTAGTTTTCCTCATGGTGAAGTATGATTTCGTGTATTCGGTTAAGGAATTGTGAAGTATGCTTGTCTTGCGGATTTTCAATTATTCTTATCGCTTTTAAAACGAAAAGAGCCGGAAAATTTAAGCACTAAATCCAATAGGAAGCTCCAACTGACGAATGCCTCACTTTGCATACCTTTGCTTTCTACTAAATCACTTAGGGATGCATATTAAATTAATTATTATATGCCTTGGCTTCAATTTGTTTTTGGGATCGAAGCCTGAAATTAAAAAAATTGACGGCGGAAGAATTTCTACAGATGAAATCGACAACATTATAACCCAACTGATGGATACTGCGCACGTGCAGGGGTTATGTGTCGCAATACTCAATGATAATAAAACGGTCTATACAAAAGCGTATGGCTTTAAGAACAAAAAGTTAAACCAGCTTTTGGATACTTCCACTGTTTTATACGCAGCCTCTTACACCAAAGCAGTTTTTGCGTACCTGAGCATGCTTTTAGTGCAGGATAAAATCCTTGATCTTGATAAGCCGCTTTATTCTTATCTCGCAAAACCTTTGCCGGAATATGAAGGCTATAAAGACCTAGCTGTTGATGAACGGTGGAAATTATTAACTGCAAAAATGTGCCTTAGCCATACTACAGGTTTTCCGAACGTGAGATGGCTAAGCGACGAAGATACCGTCGGACTTTTAAAAATTTATTATGAGCCGGGCACGAGGTATGCCTATTCCGGTGAAGGGTTGAAGCTGCTGCAATTGGTAGAGGAAGAAATCACCGGAAAGACAATCGAAGATTTGGCTATTGAAAAAGTGTTTAAGCCGATTGGAATGCACCGGACCGGTTTTACCTGGCACGAGCGGTTTGATGATAATTATGCAATCGGTCATCTTGAAAATGATGAGCTGAATTATAAAAGAAAAAGAAAAATTCCCAATGCAGCAGGTTCGATGGTTACGACCATTGCAGATTATGCACGATTTATCGAATACATTATGCAGGGAAAAGGACTTGAGAAAAAACTGCTTGACCAGATGCTTTCACCACAGATCGAAATAAATTCTATGTTTCAATTCCCAACGCTTATTGGCCCCACAACAATTGAAAACAAAACCATCGGATTATCCTATGGACTCGGCTGGGGACTTTTGAAATGCAAATATGGAAATGCGTTTTTCAAAGAAGGACATGATGATGCGTGGCGACATTACAATATAAATTTTCGTGACAAAGGAATTTCAATCATTATCATGTGCAATAGTGCGAACGGGGAATCGATTTTCAAAGAGCTGCTTGAAAAAATAATTGGTGATACATTTACACCGTGGAAGTGGGAAAGATATACGCCTTATAACAGTAAAGAAAATCAAAAGTAATGGAGCAAAATGCAATGGAAAACCTTCCTGAATACATCAATAAGCTTCGTCATGACTTCGCGAAAATGTCGCTTGACGAATCGATGGTTGATCCTGATCCTCTGAAGCAGTTTGATAAATGGTTTCATGATGCTGTCAGTGGAAAGGTCGATGAACCAAACGCGATGGTGCTTTCTACGGTCAATTCCGAAAACCGTCCGTCTTCGCGTGTTTTGCTGATGCGTAATTACGATGCGCAGGGTTTTGGCTTTTATACAAATTACAAAAGCCGTAAAGCGCAGGAAATCGCAGACTATCCTAATGCTTCTTTACTCTTTTTCTGGCCCCAGCTGGAGCGGCAGATCCGCATTGAAGGTATGCTGGAAAAACAATTAGCAGAAGAATCCGATACCTATTTTAATTCGCGCCCGAGAGAAAGTCAGCTTGGCGCATGGACGTCGCCGCAAAGTGAAATTATCGCTGACCGGAAGTTTTTAGAGGAGGAGTTGGCGGAGATCACAAAAAAATTCGAAGGAAAAGAAGTGCCGCGCCCGGAATGGTGGGGAGGATTTGTTTTGGTTCCTGACCGTATGGAGTTCTGGCAGGGAAGGCCGGGCAGACTGCATGACAGGATTTGTTATGTGAAAGAGAATAATGGGTGGAAGATTGTGAGGCTGGCGCCTTAAATTAATTCCGTTAAAACCAATAGGCCCGTACTTCAGTGCGGGCCTATTGGTTTTAACGGAATTTTGAAATCTAATCTTTTGCCGGAGCTGCTTTTTTAGCTGCTGCTTTTTTCTTCGGCGCTGCTTTTTTCTTTGGCGCTGCTTTTTTAGCTGCTGCTTTTTTCACGAGAGCTTTACGTGGGCGTGTATTCCCGTGCGACTTTCTCCAGATTTTACCCTTGCGGGATTTTTTATCACCTTTTCCCATAATATGGATTTGTTGTTTTGAGTTGGTTGTTCGGTGCAAATGTAGGGAAAATTGTTGTTGGTGATAACTGTGGGTTTTGGGGGTGGGGAGTGGAGGAAATGTGGATGTTACCGCGCATAGTCATCGGATTAAGATGTATGTGAAGGATGATGTTTTATTCAGAAAAGATGATGCTGCCCGAAAAGTGTCACCCCTACGGGCAATGTCAGTAAGTTAAGCACGGGGCGTAGAGCTGTGTTATAGTTTCGCTCCTACGGGGCTTGGCGGAAAGAAGGCGTTTTTTTTGTAGTAATATTCAGCTCCTATGGAGCTGCTGTATAGTTTAGATGAACAGCTCCATAAGGAGCGAAATTATCGGTTCGGTCCGGCTCAGCGTTTTGTATAAATAGCCAATCAAAAGTTTGTATAGCCACCTAACTTAATGACAAAACCGTTCGCTCTATTTTTTTATTTCTTCTTCAGGATATCTGCTTTCACCCATTCCATTTCAAGATCTCGGTTTGCCATTCGGTCTTGTATCGTGTATTCGATTTTTATATCAGGTACCAGTGGGAGCACCATTTCGGTTTTGACGCTGTTTTTTTTGAATTCGAGCAGTTGAACCGCAAACTCAAAATTGGTTTTAAGGTTGGGAAGTGTAGTGCAAAAAAAATGTCCTGCCCAGAAATAATTAATTGTTCCGTTTGTTTCATCTCCTACAAAAGTGACATTCTCCTGGTCGGCAAGGTAGCTGCAGAACAAAGTAGAAGCCGATTGTGTGAATGGACCAACCAGCACATATACATGTCCCTTAAATCTTTCTTTTTTTGGCGAAATCGGTTTGCCTTCTATAAAAGAATAAATTTTTCTCAGGCTGTCTTGCTTTCGCGAAATGAGAAACCTGGATTTGAAATACAGCTTTTCATCCATTATATCAAGATAAGCTGGCTTTCTGACCAACGTTACATAGCTGTTCGTAAAAACATAAATGTCGTGATCGGAGAGCCATGAAGCCATTTGTCCGCTAAGCTGAGCTTCACCACCATTGTTGTCGCGTAAATCAATTATCACATTCGGAACGTTCTTCTCGTTGACTTCTTTTATAAATGAAATGTATTCCTTTTTGATCTCCGCATTCCTGATCTTCTCCTGGAAATTCTTAAACCGGAAATAGCCGTACTCATTTTTGATTTTTCTGGTAAGGATACGCTCTTCATCTGTTCCGAAATATGCTTCACCATTGTCCAGCACAATCTTTTCGAATAAAGGATTTCCCCGGATCAAAGCAGCCGCGACAATTTTCCCTTTGTCAGTAGTGAGTAAAAAAGTGTCTGGCTCAACGCAAAATGCTCCGTATAAATTGTTGAAATAACACTGCAGGTTCGGATCCATGGTTTCACGAATACCATCGCGCAGAAAAAAAATCTTAAGGCTGTCGATTAAAACGGTTGCTTTTGTGTTGCCTATCGTGAGTACTTTCGTTCCGTTGAATGAAGTATCTGCAGGATAATCTTTTATATAAAGTTCATTCTGCACAATGAAAAAGCTCATCGGCAATGCTTTTTGTGTTCCCACATCACCGTAGACAGAAACATTACCCGCGTGACTGTTGCCGAGCTTGTAAAAGAATTCCTGGATAATGTAGATCGCTTTATTCCGCACAGTTGTGGCGAGCAAACGATCGGAAGTAAGCTGAACCTGTTTGTCAAATTCTTCCCTGGTAATGTTTTTGTAAAGGCAAGGCTGAAGCTCTTTCAGGCTGGTGACAAGAATATTAAAATCAGAAAGATATTTTTTTCCAATGTCATTTTGTGGCAGATCCGGCTTAAACAGCGCGAATGCAAACAGCGAAAAAAATAAAACGGAAATTTTGATTACTTACAAATGTTTTAGCTCTATGCTCTTATTTCCCGCCGAGCTACAGAGGTCGAAGGGTTATTACAAGATACCTTTTTGCTTGTTGAATTCTTTCACCAGCAGGTCCGAAGATTTCACAGATTCCATCATCCATCCCAGCTTAATATCGATTATTTCGTCTTCTGTCAATGCGTAGCTGATGTCAGATTCACGCAAACGTTTTGTGAGCTCGTACATGCAAATAGCTGCAGAAACTGAAATGTTAAAGCTTTCTGTAAAGCCCGTCATCGGAATTTTCACAAACTCATCTGCTTCATTCATGATCGTTTCGGAAAGCCCGTCGATTTCTGTTCCGAAAAACAAGGCGACTTTTCCTTTTGTAAGATCCAATTCACTTACTAAACAATCTTTGGTGTGCGGAGTTGTTGCTACAATCCTGTAGCCTTGCGACTTTAATGCTTTAATGCAGGAAAGCGAATTGTTCTCCGATTTTGTATGTCGTGTAAGCGTCAGCCATTGATGCGAACCAAGAGAAATATCCGCGCTTGGATTGTACTTGTTTTTATTTTCGATCACATGTACATCCTGCACGCCGAAACATTCAGCGCTTCTTAAAACCGCGCTTGCATTGTGCGGCTGAAAAACATCTTCCACCGCTACCGTGATATAACGAGTACGCTGGCGAATGACATCTTCGAACTTTTTCGTGCGTTGCTCTGTCGCAAATCCGCTGAGGTAATTGTAAAGCTCTTGTTTGTAATTATCCATTTGAAGCTTTTCCGTTTGAAAGCGCCATTAAATTACACATACGGAATAACATCCGCGCACCAACGTTTGCATCCCATTCATCTTCGCCGGGTGAAACTTCATTCAGGTCAATGCCGATAATTTTCTTACCCGATTTCGCGACTTGCTGAATAAGATACGCGGCCTGCTCAAATTCAAATCCGCCTGCAACAGGAGTTCCGGTACCGGGGCAAAGCTTCGGATCAAGTCCGTCGATGTCGAAGCTGATGTACACATTTTGCGGAAGTGTTTCGATGATCTCTTTCACCTGCTGCGCCCAAGTTTTGCCTTCGTATTGCGCATGCTTGAGATCGCGGTCGAAAAATGTTTTTACTCTTCCGTTGCTGTTGTGAATCAGCTCGGCTTCTTCCTGGCAAAAATCGCGGATGCCCACCTGCACCAGCTTGCTCACTTGCGGAATGGTCAGCGCGTTGTACATGATAGAAGCATGTGAATACGTAAATCCTTCGAATGCTTTGCGCAGATCGGCATGTGCGTCAATTTGCAAAATAGCGTAGGAAGGATATTTTTCTGCCAGCGCCTGCATCATTCCGAATGGGGTGCTGTGATCGCCGCCAAGCAATGCCACAAGCTTTCCTTTGTCCATCCATTCGAGACAGCGCTGTTTTACCCATGCATTGAGCAAGTCAGAACCTGCATTCACCTGGTCGCGTATTTTACCAATCAATTCTGCTTTCGATTCGTCCACGCCATTCGTCAGCGCTGTGATATATGCCTTTGCGCCTTCACGTAAAATTCCTGCGCGGCTTTTAAGCTCTTCCGGTATTTCTTCCATCGCGATGCCGATCTTCCACGCATCTTTTATTTCCGGCTCAAAAAGATCCACCTGGAACGAAGCGTTAAAAATCGCTTCGGGTCCGTTTGCCGTTCCGTCACTATACGAAACGGTAACATCCCATGGAACAGGAATGATGACGACTTCTGCTTCCTCACAGGTAAACGGGAGTCCGTAAATATTTGCATTCGGATCGCCGAGATCATTCGGATTGAAGTTTGCAATTTTATCAGCTTTGCTCATGGAAAAAAATTTAGTGACTGGGTGATTTTGTGACTGGGTGATTTAGTGATTTAGTGACTTGGTGATTTAATGACTGGGTGATTTTGTGACTGGGTGATTTTGTGACTCGTAATTTAATAATTGGGTGATTTAGTGATTTAGTGACTTGGTGATTTAGGACTTGCGGGTGCAAATTTACTAAACACATATATACCAGTGACAATAGGCAAAGGGTTGTTGCGATTCGATTTTTTCAATCACCCAGTCACAAAATCACCCGGTCATTAAATCCCTTACACTGCAATGTGCCTCTAAGTAAAAAAAGCATCCTCCGGGAATGGAGAATGCTTTTTTTCATTTGAGAAAATGAATTACTTATTTACAGTAGCAGCAAGTTCAGAACCGGCTTTAAATTTCGCAACTTTTTTTGCTTTGATCTGGATCGCTTTTCCTGTTTGTGGATTGCGTCCTGTGCGTGCAGCGCGTTTTGTTACTGCGAAAGTTCCGAATCCTACGAGAGAAACTTTATCGCCTTTTTTCAACGTTTTGCTTATAGAGCCGATAGTTGCGTCGAGCGCGCGACCAGCATCTGCTTTAGAGATTTTAGCATCGTTTGCGATTGATTCAATAAGTTCTGCTTTGTTCATGTTGTATAGTTTTAAGTGTGAATGTTTTTGTGATCAAAACAAATATACGCTGAAACCTATACCAGTCAAGGCTTTCAGGCGTTCATTGCCATATTTGTTTATAAAACAAGGCGTTTTGTTAATAACGCCCCCGCTTTCTTTATGTTTCACGCGGGTTTCAGGCTTTTGATGCGTTGGAACTATTGATTTCAGTAGTGTTCAGGAAAAATGGAATCGTGAAATTGTAATGATGATAAAATTTAAAGTGTAAAACAGTTCATGATAATTCAAAATTATTCGCAGAATATTTTTGAATTTAAAATATTCTTCACTCTGTCGTCTTTTAATTCTATGCTGCAATATTGAATTCATGCTTAGCGAGATGAAGTGAAATGAAGTTCTCCGCATTCTCAAAAAAAGTAAGCATATGCTTCAATTGTGGATCCTCACTGTACGCATGCACTTTGTTGCAGGATGAAAATTGCCAGTCGAATGGCGAGGTGACAAGCTGGTGCTTGATGGGCAGGAGGTGAATGTTAATTATTTCATTTTTAATATACTCTTTACTTAGCAAACGACGTTTGAAACTTTTTGCAAAGACACTTCCTTTGCGTGAGTACGATTTATTTATCGCTTTCGCATATCCATTCGTGAAATGTCCAAATTGAGAGTAAATTATTTTATTGATTTCATGGCAGTGCATTCCATGAAAATTATCTTTTATGCGAACGAGCAAAACATAATTTTCAGGCAATATGCACCAACTTACCAGGTCCCAGATATCTTTCATGTGGTGATGATGCTTTTTAAGAAAGTAAAAATAATTTTGGTTCTTCTTGAAAATAATCTCACCCCCATTGCTGTGGTTGTAAATGAGATAATAATTCCCTGGTCTGAATAAAATTTTTGTCTTCATAAGATTTTTTTTTCGAAAGTACCGGTCCTGATGTTGAGGAGACGGTTGTTAAACGTTTATATTCGTTTGTAAACGTTTGTGGTCGCGATTGGGTTTTGTATTTGACTGACAATTAAACTAATGTAACAAACGTGGGGAGGGTCTTAGACCTCCACGGTTTAAGACCTCGACGGTGTTAAACCCCGACGGTGTTAAACCTCGACGGTGTTAAACCTCGACGGTGTTAAACCCTCACTGTGTTAGACCGCGACGGTGTTATACCCTTACGGTGTTATACCC
>JALYQL010000318.1 GCA_030855855.1 Bacteroidota bacterium
GTGGTGCAGTTAAAACGAAAATTACTCAGCGCCGCCGAAATCAGCTGTTGCACTTCTTCCAGGTTACGGAAGCTGGCTTCAAAACCTTTATAAGATTGCGGAATTTCTTCTTTCAGCCACGGAAGCAAATGGTGGCGGAATTTATTTCGCGTGTATTTATCCGTTTCATTGCTGCTATCTTCTCTCCAGGCCAGCTGCTGTTCCTTTGCATACGCAGCAATTTCGTCACGCGTGGTAAAAAGCATCGGCCGGATAAGGTTTTTGTTTACCGGTGTAATTCCGGTCAGTCCTGTTATGCTGGTGCCACGCGCAAAATTCAGCAGCGCCGTTTCGATTGAATCATCTTTATGATGCGCGGTTGCGATGAAGGCATATCCCTGCTGGATGCAAGTTGTTTCAAAAAAATCATAACGGATCTTTCTTGCCGCCGCCTGGATAGAATTTTCGCCGCTTGCAGCAAATGTTTCTTCCGTGCATCGCAACATATAAAAAGGAACATCCAACATGTTCGCCAGTTCCGAAACAAATTTTTCGTCGCAGTCTGATTCTTTTCCGCGCAAACCATAATTCACATGCGCAATGGCGAAGCTGATGTTATTTTTTGCGAGCAGGTCGCAAAGCACAACCGAATCAACACCGCCGCTTACTGCCGCGAGCACAGGTTTTCCGGCTTCATAATTACATGAAGAAAAAAGAAATTCCCGGAATCGTTCCGTCGTAAGCATTAGGTAAAGTTAGAGGTTTCCGCTGTAGAAAAGCCCGGATGAGCTCACTCCATGGTTTTCACACCGAGCGACTGAAATAATGTTTTCGCTTTCACAAGACATTCCGCATATTCCTTTTCAGGATCGGAATTGGCAGTGATAGCGCTTCCGACCATCAGGGAGAGATAGCCGGTTTTAGCATTATACTGAATGCTGCGGATGACCACGTTAAAATCAAAATCCATTTGCGGCGTGAAATATCCGACGGCGCCGGAATACAATCCGCGTTTCATGTTTTCAAATTCTTCCGTTAGCTGCATCGCACGTATTTTCGGCGCGCCGGTCATAGAGCCCATCGGGAAAGCATGTTTAATGGCTTGTACAGGATGCACAGCTTCGTCGAGTTCAGCAGTGACTGTTGAAATCATCTGGTGCACATTTTTAAAAGAATGAATGCCAAAAAGCTCTTCCACTTTCACTGTGCCTTTTTTGGCAGACCGGGAAAGATCATTGCGCACAAGATCCACGATCATCACATTTTCACTGCGCTCTTTCGGGTCGTTGAGCAATTCCTTTTTCAAAAATTCATCTTCAACTGCATTCTTTCCTCTGGGCCGTGTTCCTTTGATCGGTTGTGAAATCAGCTTTGCGCCCGTTTTTTTAAGAAACCGTTCAGGGCTCGCGCACATCAGCCATTGCTGATCGTACTTATACAGAACCGAAAAGGGCGCTTCACACAATTCATTTAGCTTCCTGTAAACAGCAGGCGGATCAATAGAAACATGTTCAGCGTAAAATTCAATGCAATAATTGATCTCGTATATATCCCCGCGGTGAATATGTGCAAGGAGCGCATTCACATTGGAGAGGTAGTTGTCTTTCGTAGTGCGCTCCTGCAGGATAAGCTCAGCAGAAGATGAGTTGTGAATTTTTATTGGTTCATTGCTGTGAAATTTTTCAAGCAACAATTTATCCGCCGATTCAATATGAAAATGCTCTTTTGTTTTTACCGCAATCAATTCCGGAATAAAAAAATACGCCGCAGGAAATTCCATTCCTGAAAAATGCTTCGAGGAAAGCGCTTCTGTCGCGTTTTTTAAATCGTAGCTGAAATGGCCGAAGATGTTTTTATCTGCCCGCAGAAATGGCTGCAGCTCTTCAAATAGGTCTTTCTGCTCTCCGCCAATAAATTCTTTTTCCATTCCAAATCCGGCCATCCAATCAAAAGAAGGATTTTCCGAACCGTTATGCTGTAAAAAAATGCCGTTACGGCTGCTGTGGAAAAGAGCAAATAAACCTTGCGGAATTGTCTTCGTGCTCTTTGAATCTGAATCCTGGTTCACGGGGCAAAATTAGCGGATGGAAGTCAAAACAGTAACCTTTCTTTCGCTTAACCCCTTAAAAAGGGCCTCTTTTGTTTGCAACTTTCGGGAAAATGTTGGAAATCAGGTCTTTTTTTATTGACTTTATCAATGTATTGTCTTAATTTTCGTTGTGTTAAATGATAAGATCCAGAAGATCCATTTTTGAAACACAGGCGAAACACCACAACCTTTGAATAAAATTTTATGAAAAGAAATTTACTTGCCGCGACAGGCCTTATCGGCGCCGTGCTTTTATTCAGCACAAATTCTACAGCACAAAACGTTGCAATCAATGCTACAGGCGCTGCGCCTAATGCAAGCGCCATGCTTGACATCAACTCAGCGACTATGGGAATATTGATCCCGAGGATGACAACTGCCCAGCGTACTGCAATTGTGACGCCGGCCAACGGTCTCCAGGTGTACGACACGACTACCGGGAGCTTCTGGTATTACAACGGTGCGGTCTGGGTTCAGATAGCAACAGGCGCTGCCGGATGGACCATACTGGGAAATGCAGGAACAGTTGCCGCCACAAATTTCTTAGGTACTACAGACGCAGTCGATCTTGTTTTCCGTGTGAACAATACAGAGCGGATGCGAATTGTAAGCTCTAACGGGTTTTTAGGAATTAATACAACTGCTCCGACCGCGCGTTTGCAGGCTGTGGCTGCGGCTGTATCAGGTAATACCGCTATTTCAGGAACTATTGCCGCACAGGGATCAGGGCACCTTGCCTATTTTAACAATATTGCTCTCGGAGCTTTCGGAACATTACCAAGCGCGCTTGTGTTTGCCGATGAATCCGCTGCAGGAAATTCACCTACCCTTGTTTCACGCTCTCTGAATCCAGCCTCTTATTCCGCCGCAATTTCTTATTCGGATGTCTGGATCGCCGGTTATTATGGGGTGGATAATGCTACAACAGGCAATCCACCTGCTTTGTATGGACAATTAAATATTTCCAATACAGCTCTTGGCGGATTTCAAAGTGCGGCACGAGGGTATAATAACAGAACAGCTGCATCAGGTAATCCCGGCTATACGATCGGTCTGCTCGGTACTGCTGTCGGATCAACACAGGATGGAATGGGTGTTATGGGAGAATACTATGGAACAGGAGGCGGTGTTCGTACCGGTGGATATTTCACCGCCGGCGCAAACTATACATATGTAGCGGATAATGTCAACAACAGAAAAGTTATCGGCGCCGGTACAGTTTCAGAGATCATTCCTACTCAGAATAACGGCCGCGTTACGCTTACCTGTCCCGAATCACCAGAATACTGGTATATCGATTACGGAACAATTCAGATGGTAAACGGAAAAGCACATGTTGATCTTGACCCGATTCTCATGGAGGTGATAATTGTTGATGCTGAAAATCCTCTGAAAGTAATCACACAGGTAAATATTCTTGAATGTAACGGAGTAGCTGTTGTAAATAAAACAGCTACGGGTTTTGACATTGTGGAATTACGCGGCGGAACGAGCACCGGCGAAATCGATTACCAGATCGTGGCAAGACCAAAAACAAATTATGGAGAAGGACGTTTTCCGCAGGCGCCCTCTCCCGCTGGTATGAAAGATGCGCCGATCACGAAAGCAAAGGCAGCAAATCCGGGAAACAGAACAACTATGTATCGGTGGCCGGCTGATTGGGAAGTGTACGGATATGATCCTGCTACTTATACAAAGATCGGTGATGTTGTTCCCGGCGGACCACACGCCGGCAAGATCAAGATTGCTGAAGGTGTTTACAGCGATCATCTGCCGTTAGAAGCACCTAAGCGCTAAAGAACGGAGTAGAAATTTTTATTTTGAGAAGATGAAAAGAAATATATTCATCAGCGTGGCAGTTTTATTCAGCTCTGTAATTTATTCGCAGGGAATCCTGAATAATGGCGCTCATATCGTTCTGAATGGCGCGACTTACGTGACCACCATGAATGCAACCGGAAACTATCTCAGCCAGAACGGTGGAATAATTGACAATACTGCTCCCGGTGCAACAATGTATATTGCCGGAGACTGGA
This sequence comes from Bacteroidota bacterium, assembly GCA_030855855.1. Lineage (GTDB taxonomy): Bacteria > Bacteroidota > Bacteroidia > Palsa-965 > Palsa-965. The sequence continues at coordinate 4,105 of JALYQL010000318.1, forward strand.
CAAACAATTCGGCGAACAACGGCTTTAGTAACGATGGAGCAAGTGTTGCGCTTTACGGAGGTACACAATACATAGGAGGAACTACGCCGACTGTTTTTTATACTGTTTATTGCATCAATGTCGGCAACAAAGTGCTGAATGTAAATACCAGCATCGGAGGACAGAATCTTTACAATGGTCAGCTGGTATTAGGCGTGAATGTTCATCCTGTTGACCTTAATGGCTACAGGTTAGATATAACCAACCCGTTACCGACTGCTATTACTGCAAGCACAGGATATATCATCAGCGAAACAAATGCTACGCTTAATCCAAGCATTTTACGCTGGCGCATTGGAACGAATACAGGATCGTACAGCATTCCTTTCGGAGTTGCAGGCTCACAGCTTCCGTTTGGCTTTACTGTTACTGCAGGAATGCCTGCTGCTACAGATTACGTTGATGTGGCTACACGTGCAACCGCAGTTTCCGCAAATACGCCATGGGCTTCAGGAGTGACACATATGTACGATCCGACTTTGTTGCAGGATGGTTCAGATGAAGCTGTTATCGATCGCTGGTGGGAGCTCACATTCACGAGTGCGGCAACCGCTGATCTTTCATTTGCTTACCGTGGTTCTGAAAATACATTACAGGTTCCTTACAATACAGGAAACCTCGGAGCGCAATGGTGGGCAACCGGATGGTTTCCGAATAACTCCAATATCGGTTCAACACCTGCTGTTACAGTCGGAGTAGGAACGGCCACAGCATCCGGAATAACTTTCGGGGCAGGTGTTTATAAGCCAATGGTGCTTTCTTCTGTGAACGCGCCATTACCGGTTGAGCTTACCAGCTTTAAAGCATATTGTGAAAACGCAAGCGAACACCTTACCTGGTCGACAGCATCAGAAACCAATAATGACTTTTTTACCATCGAGCGCAGCGACGACGGAACTTCTTTCCGCGATATCGGAACTGTAAACGGAAATGGAACCACCATGCAGCCACACCAGTATTCATTTACTGATCCGCAGCCGGTTTTGTCATCTACCTATTACCGTTTACGCCAGACCGATTATAACGGGCAGAGCTCAACAATGCCTTTGGTAGCCGCTGAAAATTGCGGAACCGCTAACGATTTCATTGATGCATTTTCGTATGAAGCAGGAATTACCGTTCTGCTGAATGTGTCGACAGGAACAGCCTATAAAGCCGAGCTGTTTGATGCGCATGGTAAATTAATTGTGTCGCAGGATTTTAAGGCTGAAGCAGGCGCCAATCGTTTTATATTGAACGATAAGCTTCCTGCTACAGGAATTTATTTTCTCAATATGGTCAGCAACGAAGGAAAAGTATTTTCGAAGAAGCTGTATGTGGGAGTGAAATAGTTTTTCGTTTAGCCAGTTTCGGTACATCGTCTGATCACTTTTTATCTTCCCGCTATTTTTTCTGCGTCTTTGGTTTCATTGGGTGCCGGGTTCACTTTCTGCATGAAGCTGTGTGATAATTTCGCTCCTACAGAGCTTTTGATGGAGAGGAGCGATGTCGGTTAATAAAATTTCGCTCCTATGGAGCTTCTCATCATGTGCGAGAGTGACTTACACGGTTTCGCAGGAGTAAATTTTCTCTGGCGTACCTGTAAGTGAAATAAGTAATGCTCTATAAAGACAAAACTTTACTGATCCTATCAGTAGTACCATTTGATAAATAACAGTCCATCAACATTTTTATTTATCCGTGTCAATCCGTCAAATCAGTGTTATCCGTGTTCCATTGCGGAATATAACACGGATTTGACGGATGAAAGCGGATCTGATCAAGTGTATGTTGTAGTTTGATTGTAGACGACTTTATCTGCAGGTTTTTTTTATTAATTCTCCAGTAAAATTTTCGCAACACCATCTACCCATTCTTCGCGTGAATTAAGGCTTGGCACCAACTGCACTTTTTCACCGCCATGCTCGCGGAATAACTCATTGTATTCTGAACCGATCTCGTAAATTGTTTCGAGACAATCTGCGACAAATGCAGGAGAGAATGCAAGAATTTTTTTCTTTCCTTCTTTTGCCAGCCGGATAATTTCATGATCCGAATACGGCTTTATCCACGGATCGCGTCCTAATCGGGACTGGAAAGCGATCGTGTAATTTTCTTTTTTAATATTCAAACGGCCTGCAATAGCCATAGCAGTCTGTACGCAATTTGCCCGGTAGCAATATTGATTTCCGTCCCGCGCCACTTCACAACATTTTCCGAGACTGCATTTTCCATCACCATAATGCGCGTCGCTTTTGCGAATGTGACGTTCGGGCAATCCGTGAAAGCTGAAAAGGACGTGATCGTAGTCAGCATGATTAAATCCTGCAGCGGAGGCAAGCACAGCATTCAGGTATTCTTCGCGGAAATGAAAGCGTGAAATGATCTTCAATTCAGGCGTAACTTCCCACGAAGAAATTGCTTTCATTACTGCTTCAATAGTTGATCCCGTAGAAGAAGAAGCATATTGCGGATACAACGGAAGCGCAATGATCTTTGTCACATTCGCTTTTCTCAATTCTTCAAGTGCGGATGCAATCGAAGGACTCTGGTAACGCATTCCGAAGGCCACGAGGAATTTATCGCCGAGCTTTTTCTGTAATTTTTCTTTGAGCGTCAAACCATGCGTAAGCAAGGGAGAACCTTCTTTCGTCCAGATCTTCTCGTAAAGCTTCGCCGATTTAGGAGCGCGTAAAGGGGCGATAATACAATTGATAAGAAACCAGCGCGAAACAGGATTGATATCAATCACCCGACGGTCCATGAGAAATTCCCGCAGGTATTTACGCACATCACCCGTAGCAGGACTATCAGGCGTACCCAGATTAATTAATAAGATTCCCGTTTTCATGCGGTGCAAAAGTAAGCATTTAGGGAAATGGAAAATAAGAGAAATTGCGAAATTTGAAAATAGAAATTGGGTATCTCATTTTCCTCCGATAGGAAAATGGAAAATAAGTAATTGGTAATTATTCTGTTTGTCGCCTTCAATCACTTCGCTACAGTCTGACAAAGAGAAATTACTTCTTTTCAGACCGAGTAGTTTCGCTTTTTCAATTGGTAATTGGTAATCCGGCACCGAAGGCGTCCCCTTGGGATAATTGGTAATCTGTAATTATTTTTACCGTGTCACATCCCTGAGGATTTCTTCCACCAGCTTTGAGCTTACGGCGGCGTCCATTTTTGTATAAAGAACGGTATTGGCATCAGGCATTTTCAAAGGCTTTTGTTCAGTCATTGATTTCGGGAGCGAACGTTTGTTGACGTAATTGTATTTTCCATCCGGCGTGCGAACGGTAAGCTCTTCAAGATCATCGTTGGTTCTGTTTCCGAATTGCATGACGCAAAAGCTTGTGTTGTTCAGGTTAAGAAGCGAATCGACATAATTTTTTGTTTCTTCAGTAACATTAAAAATGCCATCTGTCACGATGATCACGTGCATGCGTTGCGGAAGGTGGAGTGAGTCTACAATATCGCTGACACGGGTAAGCGCTAAGTTTCCATTAGTATTGCCATGCGATTTGAGATTCAGAATGGTAGAATCGATCTCAACAGAATCAGCGGGTCCCATAAACGGAAGAAGGATTTTTGCATTGTCTGAAAAGGCCATTATGGAAATGCGGTTATTTTCATTTAAGCTTTGCGTGAAATCAACAAGCTGTCGTTTCATGAGATCAAGATTTCCTGATTTATCCATTGAACCGGAAATGTCAAGCAGGAATAAAAAATAATCTCCCGGGCGCTCCTCCGTTTTTTTTATCGTGCAATCACAAACCTTTCCATCATCCAACATAACGCTTACATCATCAATGTAAAAATAAGCAGAACGCATAATGTGTCCGCTGGAAACGCTTTTTAAAGGGCTTTTACCCAATGAAGAAAGTGTAACGACCGAAGTATCCGAATAACTTCCGATGGTGATGAAACGTTCGCCGCCTTTTGCCACGTATGTTCCGGAAATTTCTGTCCAGCCATCTTCATACGTGATAAGCCGGTGAGAAATAATCTGCGGCTCATGAGGCAACGGCTCTTTGTAATAAGATAAAGGAGCTTTATCAGAAATGTACGCGCCTATTCCGGTTGAAGTGTATGGAGAAGCACGATCAAGCGTTACGAAAAATTTCACGCAATATTTTTTTCCTGCCTCCAACGGCGTTGCAAATTTTCCCTGGATGTATTCTTTGTAATTATACGCGCCGACATTCTGCGTTCCTAAACCCATGATGAGCGCACAACGTCCTTCTCCGGTTCTTGCTTTCGCGATCGGGTAGCCGTCACAAACAGAAAGATCGGAATTGTAAAAATCGGCAGTTCCTTTTGTTGGCGTCACCCATCCCGGCAATATGGATTGTCCCGGCTCAACAGTTCCGGGCCACGTACGGATCACAGGATAGGTGTACGATTCCATGCTGGGATTCAACACTAGGTTCTGCGCCCTGAGCGAACATCCAAAACTTATAAAAAGCAGCGCGGAAATGACAATAAAATTTCGGGAAGGTAAGGATAGCTTCATGGACGCATTTTCTTGAAACTCTTTGGTGCAAATAAGAGGCCATTTATTCAATTTTCCATGCCGCAATTTATAAGTGGCAGAAAAGGTGGCCTGTTTGGCAAAAACGTTGCGTGCAACGAAAGCTGTGCAGCAGCAGGAAAGGAGGAGCGGCAGCTAAAAATATCATGAAAATTTCCGCTATTTGAGCGTATTCGGATGGAATTCTTTCCAGCTGTGCCAGAATTCCTGCTTCGTTTTAAGTGCAACAAGATTTTCTCCATCTTCTGAATTTTTTCCGGTAAAGTCGTACGCTTTTCCATTTGCAAATAATGTATCATGGCTGATCGTAAAATCCGAAGCATCCTGCGGCCGAACAAAAGCGCAATAGCTTTGCTGATCTTCTGAAAGCGCGATAACCACTTTCTCTGACTTCATATCATCATTGATAATACGTTTCGCTTTCAGTTCATTCCAGTCATACGCTTTTGATGTTTTATCCATCTCCACACCAATCACCCACGATTTATCTTTCCAGGAAGCTGTGTCTGTCCGCTCAATTCCGCTGGTGATTTTTCCCTGTTCAAACACACGCTCCGTATCATACATCGCGAGGAATTCAGGATCCGGCTGCATGATGAATGCGTTTGGATATAATTCAACGAATTTTTTTATTGTCATTTGACTTGATGGAAAATCAGGTAACGAAGCTCCTTTTAAAGGCCCTGCAATACATTCGCCTGTTGCCTGCGCCCACCAGCTTTTTGTTTTATGATCTTCGAACATCGCGTTGTAATTGGTCATGCCGACAAGACGGAATGTTTCTTTTTTTCCATTTACCACAGGCTCAAAAACAATTCCACTCCTGCATACCGAGCAATAGGTCACCATCACCGCTTTACCCGCGATCGTATCCTGCACCTGGTGATGGAAGGTGAGAAACTGGATCGGGTACGCTTTTGCAACTCCATTATAAACTACGCACATGACTATGCTGCTGTCGTTCACACTGCTTTCTTTTGCTGATTTAAATGCAAGTGTATTCGGCTCATGAAACATTCTATCCGCGCTCATCATCACGTCGGAAAAATAAATTCCTGCGCAAGCAATGAGGAGAAAAACGATCGGTACCCATTTTCTTTTTTGAAAAACGTCTTTCATACCTGCGAGGATAAGAATGAAAAAGACGATTCTGAAAATCCAGCGTTTATCATATAGAAAATAAACAAGGGAAAGACTGTTTTGCTCCTGGCTTCCGGGCATTGGCATTAAAAAATATCCTTTCAGCACTTCTACAAGGAATAAACCGAACAGTCCAATGTAAAAATATTTTTTCATAGGGTTTTTTTCCTGGTGATCCGACGTTTGACGAATTTAAAAAAAGAAAACAAAACAGCAGCTATGCTCAGCCATAGCATTGCAATTGCGATGAGATCGCCGTGGCGTGTGTAAAATGTCATTCCTTCATTGGAAGTCAATGTTTGTTTTATGGCGACGGCAGTATTCCATGGCTGCGGCTGGTCAATATCACCACGCTTATTTACAAAGCAGGAAATTCCCGTATTCGCAGAACGTGCAATGCTTTTCCGCGTTTCAATTGCGCGCAGTCTTCCATAGACAAGGTGCTGTTTGTACCCGGGCGTATCTTGCCACCAACCATCATTTGTAACAATGAAAATAAATTCCGCGCCGTTACGGATGTACTGCCCGACATAATCACCATAAATAGATTCGTAACAAATCACCGGTGCAACTTTACCCGTGCCGGATGAAGAAACAAAAACTGTCCGTTCTTTCTGCATACCCAGGCTGCCGGAAGTTCCGCCAAGATCAATGGCAAAATCTTCAAGGAAACCAAGCACTTCCGGGAAAGGCATTTTCTCCACGCCCGGCACTAATTTGGATTTATGATAAAATGCAACTGTGCCGGTGCAATCCGTTTGCAGCGCAGTATTGTACGATTCGAAATAGATATCCTCGTGTTCAAATTTACGCGTAGTAGCTGAACGTTCTTCACCCGGAAGGTATTCGTAGCCCGTACTTGCGCCTGAAACAAATTTAAGCTTCGGATAATTTTTCAGGAAAATTTTTATCCGCTGACCTGTCCAGGTAAACGGCCAGCGCTTTTCCCAGATAGATTCTACCAATGAAGTTTCAGGAAAAACAACATAATCAGTAGTTGAGTCGATCTTTGATTCTGCAAGCGCAAGCATACTTTCAGTTGTCGCCCGAAAATCAATGTCGAACTTTTTGTAAGGATCAATATTGGGCTGTACTACCACTACGTTGATTGAATTTTTCCTGTTCGCTTCAAGATCAATCGTGTGGTAACGCACAAGCGAACAAATGACGGGGACGGAAAGAATTATAAACGCAGAGCTGATGTAGATCAGCCGGACTTTCATCGGGCGCAGCAGTGTGTTTCTGTGCTTCATGATTTCAAACAGCAGCACATTTACAATAAGCACCCAAAAGCTTCCGCCGAAAGTTCCGGTGAATTCATACCATTGAATTAATTTGTATGAATTTCCGAAGGCATTGCCCAGCGTAAGCCACGGCCAGCTGATGTCCCAGGAATGATGAATATATTCAAATGTGATCCAGAGCGGAATAAAAACAAATGTTCCGAGCCGTTCCGGTAATACACGTTTGATTTTATGAAAGATCAGTAGCACCGAAGACATGAGCACGGTATTAACGAGCACTGCCATTACTGCTCCGAATCCGGAAGCGTAAAAGATCCACCATGTGGTTAATGCGTTCCATGTGGCAAACCCGATGAATCCATAAACAAAAAGGTGGCGTGCACGTAAACGATTATCGCCGGAGATAATATGCTGAACGTAAAACAGCGGAATGAATGCGATGAAAAGTAAAGGCGTAAATCCCCAGGGAGGCCATGCGGCTGTAAGGAGCGCTGCGCTCAGAAAAGTAAATAGAAATAGTTTGGGACGCATTTACAATTCAAAGATAGCTATTCTCTATCGTAGGGTGAAAAACAGGAAATGGGTAATTGGGAAAATTGAAATTGGGTAATTAGGTAACTAAGAAAATAGGAAATTGGGTAATTAGTAACTAAGAAAATAGGAAACTGGTTGTTTTCTGATCCAGGCTATTTTCCCCGATTTCTATTTTCCCAATTTCTTATTTGTTTACTTTTTTCGCTTCAGAAAATAAACCAATCCAACAACAAAAACCGCGATTGCAAGTCCATACCACATTAAGCTACCAGTACCCATATTTATAATTTTTAAGTAAAATTTAAACTATGGAAAAGGTACGCAAAAAAGCCGCCTGCGAATTATGCAGCCGGCTTGAGTTTGTAAGAGTCTCAATGTTTTTATTCTAAATCTCCAGGTCAATGTTCAATTAACCGGCTGCTTATCAAAATACCAATGATCTTTGACTGGTAAAGTGTTTCGTGAGGCGATGAGGTATGTTCTCGGTTTGGTGATGAGCATTAGTGGAATGCTTATACCTAAACCGCACAAACCTGCGACGGCCCATTTCAAATATCGGGTTGAATTAAATCCGCCATTGCGGTAATCAATACTCACCAACGGCGCAACGACCAAGGTTGTTAGTGAAGCAAAAAAAGTGAGTCCGCCACCGATTCCAAACCACGTTGATCTTACCGGTGTTGAATACCTGACAGAGCTGATAGACTTCAGGCTCAGTTCACCGTATGGCACCTGAATACCCGACCAGGTCATGATGATTTCACTCACCGGATATTTTCCATCATCATACATATGAACGTTCTTTTGCTGGTAAGTAATAAAGATCGAGGAATCGGTGAGCGCCTTAATTGAACCTGAGTACCATGTCCGGGTGAGAATGGAGGTGTCTGTTTTGGTTTCTGTAAGATTAATTTCAAGGTCGTTTGTGTTGCTTTCGATCTTGATCTTTCTGCTGCTGTCTGTGGAGTTGACGAGATAAATATCAAAGCGTTTTGTGGAATCATTGGGTGCAACAACCGGAAAGAAAACAGTTGGGAAATTGTCCGGAATGATCGGTTGTGCCGGGATTTTTTTAAAATGTAAATAATATTCCGGTTTCGTTTCTGTTGAAGAAAGTGTCAGCGAAGTGTCAGTCACTGTTACAACCATCATCGTGTCCCAACCGCCGACATATATTCCGCCATTCGGTGTTAAGTGATAATCTGAAAAGATCAACTGCTTTTTTTTTGTCAGATTCCATTTCCCGGTGCGTATAGAAACCGTGTCACATTTTATTTCAGTTGGATTTGTTCTGCAGGCTAATAAAGTTTCCTGGAAAACGTTTTTGGGATAGAAGCTGAGCCATGTTGTTCCATCTGTTTCAGAATAAATAACTTCGTTTATTGTAATGCCATTCGATTCCCATGTACCCAATAAGAGGTTCTTTTCTTTTTTCTGCGCGTTTATAGAAGAGAAAAGTGTCAGAAATACAGCAATAAGCAGGAATTGTTTTTTCATAAATGTATAACGGCGCCCGGTTTAAAGGATACAATCTGCGGATCAGACGAATAATATCCGAAGCGTTGCCTGCCAGCAACAAAAAAGCCGCCTGTCTTTTTTAAGACAAGCGACTTCATTATCAATTATTTTTTATTCTAAATCTCCCAGGTCAATATCTTCCAATGCGGCATTGATAAAATCCTCATCTTTTTGGGAATATCCCGGATTTGCGGTTTCTAATTCTTTATCGAGTTCTGCATCTGCTGCTGGTGAATCTTTCATCACTGCTTCATCTTCCGGATCGAGCTTCATATCGGCGGTTTCGGTTCCTTTGTTAGCCTGGATAGCAAGGATGGCGAAATGTCTTGCGCGGCGCGACTGGTGCATGGCGCGAAGAAATTTTCCCTGGAAATATAGCTTGCGTGCGTAACGCTGGTGTGCAATGGCGCGTGCGAGATCGCCGGTGTAATTTTTATTTTCTTTTACTTTTTTCTGTGCATGAAGTATCACATATGCTGTGCGGCGAATGACACGGCGGGCGTGAATCTTATCGGCTTTACGGACTGCCGCCTTTTGTCGTGGCGTGCGTGGAGCGCGTTGTGCGCTTGCGTTTTCTGAAATGCCGAGACCGATGAAAAGCAAGAGGAGAGTAAGCAGTTTAGGGATGTTCATGTGTGTCAGATTAGGTTTCAGGTGTTTGACGGCGTTTTCGGGGGAAGGTTTAAAAGGTTTCTGATTTTTTTGTTTAAAAAGTGTCTTGTTTCGGGTTTAAAAAGTTTCGGATTTTTTGTTTAAAAAGTTTGATGGTTAAAGTTTGATATTTTTTTAAACCCGAAACCCGAAACCCGAAACTGTTACCTCATCAGATACATTTTCCCCCAGCCATGATTAATATATTGGTCTGCACCGCTATTTCTTTGTTCAATTGATTCACCATCAATCCTTGTAATAATGCGATAGAGATAAATTCCGTTTGCCAGTTGATCGCCATATTCGTCGCGGCCGTCCCATGCGTAGGAAGTAATATTTCTTCCGATGTGCAGATCGGCAAATTCTTCACGGTTAATTTCCCGCACTACTTTTCCGGTAATGGTCATGACCTGGATGGTGAAGAGATCAGGTACTTCATTCCCGGTGAGCGTAAAAACAAACTGCGTGGAAGAAGAGAACGGATTCGGATAATTTAAAACATTGGTGATCGTGGCGTGATTGATCACTTCAAAAGAAATTTCATAATCAATAAGCCCTGACACATTATTGGAACGGTCTTTTGCCTGCACGATCAATTCATATATGCCATCTTCTGCACAATTCGGATTAAAAAGAATCTTGCAGGAATTGTGCGGCAGCACTGCGGGAATGAACTGCATATCCGCGCTCCACGGAACCAATTGTGCCACGGTCTGTGATGGTGAACGCAGGAAAACATTAAAATCACTGGTGTCGTTAAGCGCGAGGAATTGATTTTCATCTTTCAGCGTGATCAGAATTCCCGGTTTGCCCGAAACAAGATCTTTGTCCATGATATGCACGCCATCGAACGTAACATCCAGCAGCGGATTTATTCTGTCGATGCCCACGGTGAAAGGCACCATCACCACATTATTGAAATGATATTGTTCCAGCTGCGAATTCACATTTCCGACCGGATTTACTTCGAGCCACAATTCATTTGTTCCGGTATAATTAACCGTATTTACATTCACAGTATCGACGAACCATTGAAATCCATTGAATGAAGGCGCGCGTAATTTCTGCGGGAGATTGTGCCTTACACGATTTTTATCAATGAGCCAATACGTAAGCAGCAATGAATCTGTCAGCGACCACGGCGTGAGGTTCTGTATGGCGACAACCAGCTTTGCATTTTCACCTTCCTGAAGTGAATCGTTGTAAAATGAAAATGTAAGTGGAGGATTTACTGCCACATCCGGCATCGGCGAATACAATACATGCCAGCGTTCCATCTGCACCGGCGTGCGCGACGTATCATCTTTCATGCGCACTGCAAGCCTGATGTAAGGATATGCAGAAGCATTTACATAAGGCAGCAATGAATTAATATCGGTTGAATCTTCCACAAAAGTGGTAAGTGAATCCTGAACACCATTCGCTGTGATTCCGTAAAGCACAACAGAAACCGAATCGTTGTCGGGCGATTCAACTGAACGCTGCTTCCAGTGAAATGATCCCCACGATGCAGCAGGACCGATGACAGGAGAGGTAATTTGCCCGACGTTCCAGTTGGTGACAATAGTATCCTGCAGCGTAATAACAGAAGCAGAATTTGCACCGACTACTGTTGTTCCGCTCGTCAAAGCTCCTTTCGTTCCCCAGACAATAAATGCGGTAGTATCTGCCACACTTCCCATTGCCGGACTTCCGATGCTGTCGAACTGTGTAAGTAAACCGGCAGGATAGGATGAAGCATTATGATAATACTGGCTATAGACTAACACATGGAAACCAAGCGGTATAGAAGCCATGAAATTTTCAATATTGCTTCTGCCTGCTACAGTATTATCTGCAAAATCATACGCGTAAAAAGTCTGTGGATAGCAGATGCAATTTCCTGCAGGACCAACAGCATTTGTATCGAGATAAGACCATGGCATTCCGGTAACAGGATCAATAACTGCGATAGTTACTCCACCGGAGCCACAACCAAATACACATGAAAAAATATGTTGTATGCCACCGTCGAGCTTGTAATACACTTCATTCCACGGAATAGTTGCCCCGTAAATTCCATTCTTAACGCTGATCGTGCGCACATCATTCACAAAGTCAAAATCTCTTTGCGTGCGATCTAATTGCACGTACTGGTAATTGTCGTTCGAGAACTGAAAAATATGATCCTGTCCCCAGCCAACGCGGTTGGTGATATATTGGAATGAACTTTTTCTCCATAGAAAAGCATCCGCTGTTGTCAGTGAATCCGGGCTTACTCTCCAGAAATAAACCATGCTGTCGGTAGAAAGTAAATTCGGCTGCCAGTTGACGACTCCGCCAACTGTAGTGATAACGTACGTTTGTTTGAATGCGCTATTAAACAGATCAGTCGTATCCAGTTCAAAGCGATACGTTTTTAATGGCTCTAACGGATTTACAGTGGATGCTTTCAGCGTGATCGTGTCGTTTGGAATAACTGCAAACTCATACGGATAAACAGGAACGATCGCGCTGCCGTGAATGAGCAGGTCAATATCTGGAATCGTGACATTGTTATTTTCATTCATCTCATCAATCTCCTGGTAATGATCAATGCTTATGCGGATCCTGTTGAGGCCGATGCCTCTTTGCTGGTCGACAGGAATTCTGAAGAGCAAGGTGTCGCGGAATTTCGGAGCGCGTATTTGCTGGTAAAGCGTATCGCCTGAGCCATTCGGAAAATTGCGGACAAGCTGTACAATAAAAGTATCACTTACTGCTTTTCCGAGATTGGTCACTTTTGCAAACACAGAAATGCTGTCAGGTTGTGTTTGCTGGTCAAACCAGACATCAGCGTTGGTGATCTGGTAATCCGGTTTCGGAAATGAATTGATTACGACAGATGGATCGCCCTGCAGCGTCATTTCCATCAATGTCGTTTTCAGAAAAATATCCTGCGGGTAAGTATTCTCTGCCTGGTTGACGCTCCACTGAATGCATTCGCCGATACTTTTTCCGTACAAAGTTTGTCCGACGGATCTGTAAATATTCGTAGAATACAAATTCAGAAATCCGGGAAATCCCAATCCGACAGAAGCAAGATAGCCGATCGTTCCTTTCTGATCGATCAATGTAAATGCTTCGCTCGAGCTTACTCCGGGTGAATGAATATCGCCTGCGTAACAGGAATTTGCCAGCAGGAACGGGTAACGGTCTATATTGCTGTAGGTGGAAGGATCATCAATGCTCTGATCAAAACCTGTTCCTGATGCGTGACCGAAAAATGTCATGATCGAAACACCGGCTTCAATACGATCGCGCAAAGAATCCGATTGATTGATCTGGATCGGTGAAGTAGAAGTTTTTAAATACGTCTGAACTGTTCCGCCGAACAAAGTGTCTTCAATAATATTTTCATAGTTATTCAGAAATCCGGAAAACTGCGACTGCTCAACGCTGGTTGAACCTCCGCCAAAATGCAAAACATGTTTCATCCATTCGGCAGGAGGCTGGCTTTCGTAGGAAATAACTTTATTCAGATACCATTGCGCCTGCGCAGAATCCAGCGCGGCAATTCTTCCTGTGGGAATAGCGGCTTCCCATAATGTTCCGTTCAATCCTGCTGTCAATCCATTGTCACACGGCGGATATCCGAATGTAGGAACAAGATTCGGCGCGAATTGATGCGAACGTGAATAATCCGCGTAAATGGATTTCCCTATTAAAAATAAATGCGCAGGTGTTGACGGATAAGTTGCAATCAGGAATGCGGAAAAATTGCGGATGGACAAAGGATGCTGTGAAACTCCGTAAGCGAACTGATCATATAATTCGCCGACATCCGCGAGCACCACATTCCTTGTTCCTCCGGCCATTGAGCTGCGATACGTTTTGTATTGCTGCGCGACATTCATTAACGATTTGTGCGCAACAATTACAAAAGCGGAATCGACAGGAGTAAAGCCAAAATCGGTGAAGAAGCCGGTTGCAGTAACCGGAACAATGGTGGTTACATTTCTCACGCTTAATTCATCCACAATAGCGAAAGGTTTTTCAGTTCCGTTCCCGTTTGCCACCAACGCATGATGAACAGGACCAACACTTGTTGCATCTATACGTTCGTGATTGAAAAAATCATACACGCGTACCGGCCCGCTTCCGCCGACACCAGTAAGCACTAAATAAGATTTGGATGCAGAAGTATTATCCGGCAGATGGCCGAAGAAACGTGTTCTTCCTTCCATACCGAATGTATGCGGATAATCAAGCGTGATGTAAGCGATAGCAGTGCGCCCTGAAGAAATTGATGCGGATGCATTAATGCTGGAAACAACAAACGTAGTATAGCCTGATCCTAATGTTGCAGGATCAATGGAGTTGAAATTGTAGGTGTTTACCTGGTAACCATCATACATGGTATCAAACAGCACTGATGGAAACAGGATCTGAATTTTATTATCCAATAGATTATTTGCATCATCCGAATGCGAACCGATTTTAATCTGCACGCGCGCATCCGGCCGGCCGGGAGCTGTATATGCATTCGCCGAATATACATTTCGTGAAGCGGAGGTTGCGTAATCAAAAGGCAGATCATAAAATCCTTCTGAAGAAATAAACGCGGGATCTGTAAGCCCAAGCGAGTTTTGCACGCCGGGGAAATAAGCTGAATTGCCAATGAATGTTTCCCGGTTTGTGAAGTAGGGTGCGGGCGTGTATGCAGAGAACGCCGTATCTGCTGTGCTGGTAAAACGCAGGTTGCTGTTGGATGTATTCCATGTCAGGTAATAAACAGCGGTGTCTGAATAAATGCTGTAGAGCGGATTCAGGATTGTATTTCCATTCATGTACAGCGCGGAATCTTTTGCGCCGTCGTTATGCACTCCGTAAAATTCAATATAATCGGTTGCATTGATTACGCCGTCTGCTTCGCCTTTTATCCAGATATATTCTTCCTGCCCGTTATGGAAAAGTTGGAAATTTCTGGCGTCAACTGTTGACAAGGAAGCGCCGGCTGCATTAATCGCGTTGCTGAGCACGGTGGAATCAATGCGGTATATTCCGTCGTTGGCGACTTTTATTTTAAGGTACTGTTGGGAATAAACGATCCATTCGTTCCCGTAAACCTGTGCGGCTGCGGAAGCGCTGATGAATAAAGAAACAACGAATAGAATGTAAAGTCGTTTCATGCAAAAGGGTCAAAACTATAATGCAGAGAAACGTCACCATGACCGGTAAAAGAAACGTTTACTCTTTGGGTTTGCGATTGATGTCAAGCTTGATCGAAAAAATATTCGAATACAACGCCACTGACTGATCGCCCACATCTGTTAACGCGTAATCGATGGTGAGCGATTTGATCTTAATTCCTATACCTAGATTCGGCTGCAGCGTAGTGACATCTTTCCCGAAAACATCTTTCGCTTTCTGGATATTACCGATGCCGCCGCGAAGGAAAATCATTTCTTTAAAACCAGCTTCTATGCCCAGCACAGGTTCAAGGCTCCAGACATTGGTTTTGATCAGTACATTTCGCTGACTGTCGAATGTATTGATGAAATCCAATTCTCCTGCGAGTGAAAATTTATTTTTCTTGCCGAGCGGTATTTTTTTTGTGGCGCCAAAAATCAATCGTGGAAGTGTAAGCTCAAGTGAATTTGATGGAATGACGTTTCCGGTAGCAAGAAATACATCCTGCATTTCCGGCGAAAGATTAAAGCTCCATGCATTAAAAGTAGAAGTCACATCACGCACAACTGCGCCGAAACGCCAGCCTTTCCAATCGTATTGCGCGCCTGCATCAATTCCGAATCCCCATGCACCGGCAAAATCACCGACTTTGCGGCGGATGATCTTTGCATTCACACCATAATTCAATCCAGCAATAGGAGATTTACGCGCGTACGAAAAAATAAACGCGTAATCCTGCGCCGAAAAAGTAGTGATACGATCGTAATTAATATTTCCGCCCGCGTCGATCAATTGAGTTGTATTCGGAATATCATCCACTGCAAAACGAATCACGCTGAATCCGAAGGAACTCACGCTGTCAATTCTTCCTGCAACGGAAGCATAATCATACTTGGCGATGGAAGCGAAATATTCGGCGTGCATTAATCCGACCTGCGCATTGCTTTTAATTCCAAGCAAGCCTGCTGGATTCCAATAGCCGGCTGTCACATCATTTACACCCGCCACGCTGGCATTAGCCATCGCAAGCGAACGCGCACCAACGCCAATAGCGAGAAACTCGTTACTGTATTTGGGCGCTGATGTCTGGGCATTGGAAGGGTTTATTGAAAATACCGCTGCAAGTGCCGCAAAAAGGGAAAAAATCCGCTTCATAATTTATCCTATAAAGTTAGTCAATCCTTTGACGTCTCCAAAACGGCTCAGGGAAGTAAATATTGCCTGAGGTCGGCACAAAAACGGGAGGTAAAAAGGAGCGCTCCCGGTTTTGCCAGATGGGCAGGATCAGCATAAAGCTCTTTGCTGAAACGGATAGAATCGTGGGAAAGATCGATGAATGGAAGCTTTTGATTATAGGCAAATGCCCGGAATTGACTCAGAATCTGCTGATAATTGACCACTTTCTCTTCCCAGCGATGAAAAAGCGGGGTAGTTGTAAGAATCAGCTTTATTTTCTTTTCGCGGCAGATTTGCACGATTTTTTTAAGTTCCTGCCAGATCAGCGCCGGAACCGGGTGATTAAATTCCGGAATGGTCATGGTATCAAGATCGCCTAACCGGTCGTTTTTAATGTGCGGCGCGAATCCTCCGGTATAATCCGCGTCATATTTTCCGGATTTGCCTGCCCAGCCCCGCAAGGATGAATTAAAATAGCGCGAGGTGTAATACGGCATGCTGTAAACCGGAAAATGTTTGAAATAAAAAAAACGCTTGTCACGGGCTTTTAATCCTTCGTACAATTTTTCATTTTCAAGAAAAGCGAAGTAGCGCGGAAAATTATAAACCGTGTCAGGATTATCGGAAAGGGAATGAAGATCGAGATTGAGCACAACATATTGCGGCGCGCTGCTGTGAACGAGATAAGCCTCCAGTGTTGCGCGTGTAAATGGCATTACCGATCCGATCATTCCGATATTAAAAGAATGCAAACCGGTGAGCGAATCAATCATCGGCGTATAAAATTCGCATTCCGCCCGCGATGAGCCGATCACCAGCAAGTCAAAATTATTGGTGTCGATAAAGGTTTGCCGCAGCTTTGCAAATTCCCCTTTCGCGTTTCTCCGGATACCCGCATATTCAAACGCGCGCACGGCATAGAGCAGGGCGATGGCGGTTATTGCGAATAGGAGGGGGCGTTTCATGTTTCTGGTTTGTTGTTTGTGGTTTGTTGTTCTGGTTTGTTGTTTGTTGTTCTGGTTTGTTGTTTTGTTTAGAAATGAAAATAAATGAATTCGTTTGATGTGAAATTTCCGATGGTGAACAGGAGGATAAAAAGCAGGGTGTAAAAAGCAGGGCGGAGCCATTTTTCGTAGGATGGGATTTTATTTAGCCAGCCGTTTTCTTCGTTTAGTTCTTTCATAAAAAGGAAGAGAATAGCAAGCAACGCAATCAGCAATGGGAAAAGATCTTTTAACGTCCGCAAGTCGAGATAAGCGGTTTGAAGATCGTAACGGAAGCTGAAGATTTTGTGGTAAATAACTCCAAGGTCATGAAATGAATTTGCGCGGAATGCAATTAAAGAAATGGTGTGGAATAGCATCAGATAAAACCATCCTGCAAGATGAGGGCGTTTGTTGTTTGTTGTTTGCTGTTTGTTTTTCTTGATTTTGCGAATTAAAATTTCGATCAAATAAACTATTCCATGCATGGCGCCCCAGATTACGAATGTCCATTTTGCACCGTGCCAGAGTCCGCTGATTAAAAAAACGAGGAATACATTCAATAAAAATCGCTTGTAAGTTCCGCGGTTTCCTCCGAGGCTGATGTAGAGATAATCGCGGAACCAGGTGGTCATGCTGATGTGATTACGCGACCAGAATTCATGCAGCGATTTTGAAAGCAAAGGACGGCGCCAGTTGAGCTGCAGATTGTAACCAAAAAATTTTGCAACTCCGGTAGCGATATCGGAGTAGCCGGAAAAGTCGCAATACACCTGCACGACGAAGAAAAATCCGGCGATGAGGAGCGATAGTCCGTTGTAATTTTCAGGATGATTGAAAAGCGGGTTTACAAAATCGGCAAGACGGTCGGCGATGGCGATCTTTTTGAAAAATCCCCAGAGCAGCAATCGTGAACCGAGAAGAATATTTTCTTTGGTTAAATATTTCCGATCATGAAACTGAACTCCGAGATCCTGGAAACGTGCAATAGGTCCGGCCACAAGCTGCGGAAAAAACGAAACGAACAAAGCGAATGTGGCAGGATCTTTTTCGGCTTTCAATTTTCCGCGATAAACATCAATGACATAACCCATAGAATGAAAAACGTAAAATGAAAGTCCGACCGGCACAAGAATCGCTTCCACATAATGCGGCGAATGATCGGCGAAATGCGAACCTGCAAATGCAAAGGTATTATAGACAAACGCAAAATATTTAAAACCGGCAAGGCAACCCAAATTAGTTAGGATGCTTAGCGAGAGCCATTTCTTTGCGGGTTGTTTGTTGTTTGTTGTTTGATGTTCTGCGTTTGTTGTTTGTTGGATTTTTAAGGCTACGTACCAATCGATGATTGTAGTGCCTGCTAATAAAACGCCGAACCAGGGATTCCAGCTCATGTAGAAATAGTAGCTGGCGGCGAGCAAAAGATACCTTCTCCAAACAACGGGAATGAGCCAGTGGAGGATGAACACCACTGGCAGAAAGATCAGGAAATGGAGAGAGTTGAAAAGCATTGGGATAAAATGTGGAGATGACTTGATGTGCAAATGTGCAAATTATTGGAATGAGCAAGAAATTTTCATCTGCACATTCATTCATCTGCACATCTGCACATCCCGCGGATAGCATTATCTTTGCTGCCAATGAAAATGTTCTCTATCCCCAATCTCATCACGCTTGGAAATCTTCTTTGCGGATGCCTCGCCATTGTTTTTGCGTTTGAAGGAAATCTTGTGTGGGCTGCTTACCTGGTGGGAATTGCGGCGGTGCTGGATTTCCTGGATGGATTTGTGGCGCGTGCGCTGAAGCAATATTCCGAGATTGGAAAGCAGCTGGATTCGCTGGCGGATATGGTGACGTTTGGGGTGGTGCCGGGAGTGGTGATGTTTAAATTATTGGATTATTCATTTCGTAATTATCACCAGCTGTCACTTTACGACCTTTCCGGATCAATTTATGATCTTGCTGAAGCAATGGAATATCGCAACCATTGGTATTCCTACCTGCCGTATGTTGGTTTTTTAATAGTACTCTTCTCCGCATTGCGATTAGCAAAATTCAATATCGATACACGACAAAGCGATTCATTCATTGGTGTTCCGACTCCGGCAAACGCTATTTTGATCTGCTCGATCCCACTAATTTATAATACATATAATCTTATGGCAGGCAATTCTATTTTCATGTCGCGTCCTGACGTTAAAGATCCTGGTCTAATAAGCTTTTATAAAAATTTTCCTGTGGATGGATTCGCACACAGTGTTTGTACTTTTTTGACCAATCCGATTTTCCTGTTGGTGCTTACCATTCTAATGTGTTATTTGTTAATTTCCGAAATCCCACTCTTCTCTTTAAAGTTCAAATCATTCGGCTGGAAAGGAAATGAAATTCGCTGGAGTTTTCTGACGATTTCAATTTTGCTATTGGTGACGTTGCAGTTTATGGGAATTCCGCTGGCGATTGTGCTTTATGTGCTGATGTCGGTGGGGAATAATATGATGCGGAAAAAAGGCGGCTGACAGTTTTTTTGCCAGCCTTCGATACATCCCGCTTTATTGATTTTAGCTTGCTTCGCATTTGAATTTCAAAAGCGGGACACTCAGTCTGACAAAAAAAATTGATTTTTTTCTTAGAGCCTTTCTGCCCTGGTGGCCTTCCCGTGCGCCGGATGTGCGCGAAATTTCTCTTTAAC
>JALYQL010000320.1 GCA_030855855.1 Bacteroidota bacterium
CTCGCGTTTCGTATTCAAGACAATCTTTCCGGAAAACAATTTTTCTTCTCCCAAGCTGCTGGATTTTCCCTTATGTAATTAACCAATGCCCTCAACTCAATTTCATTGCGAATTATATGTTCGTAAAAATTCGCTTGCCATATCGGAATCTGTAATCCTGATTTTTTTGCACGTGAAGTGACAGCAGATTTAATTCCTCTTATAACAGAAGCCAGGTTTTCGCTTTGAGGGCCGAATTTATTAATGTACCCTTCCGGAAAATACAAATAAGACCCTTTGGGAGCAAGGTGTTCCGGACCATCAGAATCTTTATGAATAAAAATTACAATATGAATGTGGTCGGGCATTATCATCCATTCCGTAACAGTAGCATAACCCCGCAGTTCACGTGTACTACCTAATTCTTCATCAATGATTTTTCCTAACGGAGTGAGATTTGCTTCTGCATTATATATGTCCGAAAAGATTCGTTTAAATTTATGGCTTCGCAAGGTTATCAAATACGCACCGTCTGTTCCATAATCAAATCCCTGAAGTCTTTCGGACTCTGTCCGGTACTTTCCTTTAAATTTTCCTTTAATCAAAATCGTAGCTTTCATATATATCTATAAATAAAATGGGCGGCAAATGTATTTAAATTCTTGAGAAATGCAAAAAAAAGAAAAAGGGAGATGCGGGTAAAGGCAGACGCGAGCAACAGAGATGGTGGTAAGGGGAGACGCGAGCATTGCGTCTAAACAGAGATGGTGGTAAGGGGAGACGCGAGCATTGCGTCTAACAGAAACAGAGATGGTGGTAAAATTCTCCAGGAAACAAAATAAAAATGCTAATGATCATAACACAATAGGGGTAAAACCCAAATCCTGTGTCATAACGAAAACCATCATTCTTATGACACCAAAAAACAATATCACACGCATTTCATTCCTCGCATCAATTATCTTCCTTCTCTTTTGTACAGGCTGCTACCGCGATGCTTTCGGAATCTCCGGACACGGAAATGATGTTTCGCAATCACGTAACCTGAATTCATTTACCGGTGTAGATCTTGCGATCGACGCGAATGTAATTTTGCATACAGATTCATTTTATCATGTCGAGTTGCATGGACAACAGAATATCCTGAATGTTATTTCCACAGAAATTCGCGGCAATAAACTGAAGATCGGGTTTGAACATAATGTGCGCTCACATAGCACCGTCACAATACATGTCTATGCTCCTTATTATACCTTCGCCGACATAAGCGGAAGCGGGAAAATAGAAAATAATGACGCCTGGAATTGCACAGAATTTGAAGCGAAGATTTCCGGGTCAGGTGATATTTTCATTAGTGGAATTCAAACCGGCGCTGTGGAATCTTCCATCAGCGGAAGCGGAAAAATTACACTGGATGGAACATGCACTTCTCTCAACAGCTCCATCAGCGGAAGTGGCGATCTGCACGCGTTTGATCTCATTGGAAATACGGGTGATGTGCGTGTCTCAGGTTCGGGAAAAACTGAATTGAATGTTTCGCAGACATTAGAAGTTCACATCTCAGGTTCCGGTGATGTATATTACAAGAATAATCCGGCGTTGAATGTCAGCATTTCCGGTTCCGGCCAAGTGATCCATGTTCAGTAAAAAAATGAAATCATCAACGATTCAATTTTGAATTTTTAAATGTTGAATCGTTGAATTTTCATTCCGCCCAAACCTTCAATCCTTCTGAACAATTCTTGCAAATATCAATTTCTCCTCTCGATCTCAAAATTGATGACCGGAAACTCCTGTAAGCATCGCTGAACCATATCTGTTTCAATGGAAAATTCTTCAGCGTTCCTAACTTATGCTTCGCGTCTTTGTCAAAGCAACATGGAACAATCGACCCGTCCCAGGTGATCACGCAGGAATTCCACATTTTCCAGCAATGGTTTTCAAGCTTGTTTTTAGTCGTCCATTTTCCATTGGCCTGCTTGCGGTAACGCGAATATTTTTCCTGCTCCGGAATTAAATCATTCCCGTTTTCATAATCATATACCTGCGCGGTTTTAAGCACCACTTCATCAACTCCCAATTCCGCCGCCAGCTTATGCACATCCTCTACCTGGTGTTCATTCGGCTTTACCACCAGAAACTGAAAAATCACATGCGGCGTGGCAGACTTTAATTCTTTCTTCCATTTCAAAACCTGCCGCGTTCCTTCAATTACTTTTTCAAGATCACCGCCAATACGATAAGACGAATACGTTTCCTGCGTTGTTCCGTCAATGGAAATGATCAATCGTTCTAAACCTGATTCAACAGTGCGTTTTGCGGTTTCACTGTCGAGGTAATGTGCATTCGTTGAAGTTGACGTAAAGATTTTTTTTGACGCGGCGTATTTTACCATGTCCAGAAAATTCACATTCAGGTAAGGTTCGCCCTGGAAATAAAAAGTGAGGTACATTAAATGCGGGCTCATCTGGTCAATGGAAGAGCGGAAGAATTTTTCATCCAGCATTCCGGTCGGACGTGAAAAATCTCTCAACCCGCTCGGACATTCCGGGCAACGCAAATTACAGGAAGTCGTGGGCTCGATGGAAACACTTATAGGAAGCCCCCACTGGCTGGGAGATTTTGTCCACTTCGAATACTGATATCCCGCATACACTTTCATCGCGTTCCAGGCACGGAAAAGTGTGAGCGACCTGGTCATGCGAAAATCGGATTTCATCAGCGGGAATAAGGTTGTACTAATTTACGAAACATTTACCGGGCTGCGAATTACGAATCAACCGAATGTGCGAAATACGCGATGCCGGTTTTTATTCCTGTCAATCGTAGTATTTCGTCTGATTCGTAATTCGTTCCACTCAAATCATATGAAGCAAAAATCCCATTACGCCGGCAATAGGAATAAGTATGATCGTGTCATAATTTCTCCAGAGTGAAAGAATAAGAATTGTTGCAAAAATTACGATCGATTGCCAGTCCTGCGGCGCGCTTTTTCCAATGATCCAGACCGAAGCAAGTATCATACCGATCACGGCAGGACGCACACCTTTAAAAACAGATTCTACTCCCGGCTTGTTTTTAATACGATCGATAAATTGCTGTGCAAGCAACATCAGTATCGCGGGCGGAAAAAATATGGCGATCGCCGAGACCACCGCGCCCCAGATACCGCTAATCTTATAACCGACAAACGATGCGGTAATCGCAACCGGCCCCGGCGTAATTTGTCCCATTGCAATGCCATCCGCAAATTCTCTTGAAGTGACCCAATGGTGTGTGCCCACCACCACTTTTTCGATCGCCGGAATAAAAACATATCCGCCGCCGAACAACGTCACGCTCATGCTACCGAATGTTAATCCCAGCAATCGCAAATTCTGCAGGTAAACAGATCCGGGAATAATAAGATAAAGCAGGAGTCCCGTAAAAACAACTGTAATCAGCGCAGCCAGAGGGACAAAAGATCTTACACGTTTTTTTTGCTGAAGTGATGTTGCAGGAGAATTCTGATCAAACGGTTTTGTTTTAAAAAATAAAAAGCCAAGCAATCCTGCTCCAAAAATGATTGCCAGTGTGACAAGAAATCCTTTGAAAAGAAAGATCGCCGCTGCAGCAGCAACCAGGATAAAAACCTGCAGTGGATTTTTAATGCTTTTTTTTGCGAGCGACCACGCAGTTACTGTAATAATTGCCGCCACGCCAGCAAGCAACCCGCCGAAAACTGTCAGCACTGTTTCCGATTCGCCGTTCCGGAAATAAAATTCCGCCAGCACACAGATCAGGATAAGCGCCGGAAGAATAACGCCGGTAAGTCCGAGGAGCGCGCCGGGCAATCCACGAACGGCATAACCACACGCACTGATCACATTCGTGGCAAGAGGGCCGGGCAGAATATTTCCGAGTGTCGTAAAATCAAGCACCTGCTCATCGGTCAGCAGTTTTCTCCGCTCGCAAAGATCCTTTCTCACCGCGGCGACAAGGGCAATATTTCCACCAAAAGAAGTGATGCCGATTTTCAGAAAGATCAGGAAAAGGCGGAAAAGGGAAATTTGCTGCATTTCATTGTAAAGATGCCAATAAAAAATTTCTGAAGCCACGCAGGCAACTCTAATCGTTAAGTTTAGCGAATTGTATTTAGTCCCATAGGAACGATATTTTTGTAAAACAAATCTGACCCCTAAACAAAGCCGCGTAGGAGCGACATTTTCTCTATGCGTTAAACATCTTTTGCCGCCGAAACGACTACTGTTTAAATTTATCTGTGCGTTTCACATGAGAAATTACAGTTCAGGCAACGCGCGTAGAGAAAAATGTCGCCCCTACGGGGCTTAATCTGCATTTATGAGTTTTTGTTTTACAAAAATATCGTCCCGACGGGACTTTTATTGCAGCTGAGCCACTACCCTCAGCAACCTTCTCTTTATAGTTTTTGTTTTACAAAAATATCGTCCCGACGGGAGCTTTATTGCAGCTGAGCCACTACCCTCAGCAACCTTCTCTAAATGGCTTTTGTTTTACAAAAATATCGTCCCGACGGGAGCTTTATTGCAGCTGAGCCACTACCTACAGCAACCTTCTCAAAGTGGATGATCCTGTAAATGTGTTGTTTAGCCATTATCAGAACCGTCATCAATATTCTTAAAAGAGGTATTTATTGCCATTTCTTCCACCCGCTTCCCCTTAAAATCCTTACTTTTACCCATCTCTCCAAAAGTGCAGAAAGGCAAATACTTT
>JALYQL010000331.1 GCA_030855855.1 Bacteroidota bacterium
ATCCAGAAAATATGGCGGTACAGGTTTGGGACTTTCCATTTCACGCGAGCTTGCAAAATTATTAGGAGGTGAAATTAAGCTGAGTAGTACATTAAATGAAGGTTCTACTTTTTCTCTCATTATTCCATTGGAAATATATCAGGAGCAAGAACATAAAATTACAAACACTCCCAAAAGCTATCAGGAGAAAGAATCTGCTTTGTTTAACCCAAGCTTATTAAAAGAAACTAAATATCTGAATTATCCTAACATAAAAGATGACAGAGACACAATAACCAGTAATGATAAAACCGTTCTCATTATTGAAGACGATCTGAAATTTGCTGCTATAATTTTAAAGCAAGCCAACAAAAAAGGATTTAAATGTTTATCGGCAGCAACAGGAGAAGATGGTTTGTTGCTTGCATTAAAACACAATCCGCAAGCAATTATTCTCGATATGAGTCTGCCGGGCATTAACGGACATACAGTATTGCTTGAATTAAAAGCAAATCCTTCTTTAAGGCACATACCGGTGCATATTATTTCGGCAAAAGAACGTTCGCTGGAACCAATCAGAGAAGGGGCAGTTGAGTATTTGATGAAACCGGTTGCTAAAGAAGATTTGGAAGAAGCATTTAACAGGATTGAAAATTTTGTCAATAGGAAAATGAAAAATCTGCTAATTATTGAAGACAACGAAAATTCCAGAAAGGCAATGCGCATACTCATTGGTAATGGTGATGTAAAATGTTTTGAAGCAGGAACCGGCACTGAGGCTTTGTCTCTGTATCAGCAGAATCAAATTGATTGCATGATACTGGATATTGGTTTGCCGGACATGAGCGGGTTTGACCTCATTCATAAATTGGAGAATATAAAAGGTCATAAGATCCCTCCTATTATTGTTTACACCGGGAAGGAACTTACAAAAGAAGAAAACAATGAGCTTCAGAAATATGCTGAGAGCATTATTATAAAAGGAGTAAAGTCGGAAGAACGATTGTTGGATGAAACAGCTCTTTTTCTTCACAGGACAATCAGCAATTTGCCTAAATCAAAACAATTAATTATAAATAATCTCTACGATAAAGAAGCTTTATTTCACGCGAAAAAAATATTATTGGTAGATGATGATATGCGAAATTTATTTGCATTATCAAAAATATTAAAAGAACGTGGAATGGAAATCATAAAAGCAGAAAACGGAAAAAATGCGTTAGAGATGTTGAATATTCATCCTGATATGGATTTGGTATTGATGGATATCATGATGCCGGAAATGGACGGTTACGAAGCAATGAAACGCATTCGATCTGAGGTAAAATTCACGCAGTTACCTGTAATTGCGCTCACAGCTAAAGCCATGAAAGACGATAAACAAAAATGTATTGATGCGGGCGCCAATGATTACATTACTAAACCTATTGATGTAGAACGGTTGCTTTCATTGATGCGTGTATGGTTGAGCAAATAAATAGTCAAGAATAATTTTCAATGAATATGAAAACAAATAGTCCGGTTAAAATTTTATTGGTTGACGATCTGCCTGAAAACTTGTTTGCGTTAGAATTAATTCTTTCTAACAAAAATTATTTATTTGTGAAAGCAAATTCCGGCAATGAAGCATTAAAAATTTTGTTACACGAACAAGATTTCGCAATCATATTAATGGACGTGCAAATGCCGGAGATGGATGGTTTTGAAACAGTAGAATTAATTCGTGAAATAGAAACACTTAAACATGTTCCAATAATTTTTTTAACTGCCAGCATGGATAATTCTATGCATATTTTTAAAGGATATCAGGCCGGAGCAGTTGATTATATGATTAAACCGCTTAATCCCGAATTATTAAAAGCAAAAGTAGTAGTTTTTGCGGATATATATAAACGTGCGGCTGAGCTGATCATTGCCAAGAAAGAACTTGCCTTTCAAAATGAAGAGAAGGAAAAAAGAGCCGTAGAATTAAGGATTGCCAATAAAGAGTTGCTTGCATTCACTTATATAACAAGCCATGATTTGCAAGAGCCGCTGCGAAAAATACAAACCTTCGCTACGATTATACTTGAAAATGAAAATGAAAATTTATCCGACAACGGAAAGTATAATTTTAAGCGGATGCAATTAACGGCAGGAAGAATGCAACTGCTCATTGAAGATTTGCTTGCCTTCTCTAGAATATCCGCCACCGAACTGAAATTTGAAAAAACCGAACTCAGCCTTATTGTAGAGGAAGTAAAAGCCGAACTAATAGACACCATTCACAAAAAAAAAGCAACCATAGAAGCCTCCGAACTCTGCGCTGCCAATATCATTCCTTTCCAGTTTCGGCAGCTTATGTACAACCTCATAAGCAATGCGCTTAAGTTTTCTCAGGCGGATGTAACTCCACATATTACCATAAAAAGCAGGATCGTAAAGGATAGTCTATTGAACATCGAAAAACTCTCATCTGAAAAAAATTATTGCCATATCATTGTCAAAGACAATGGTATCGGCTTCGAACCCCATTTCAGCGACCGCATTTTTGGAGTGTTCCAAAAACTTCATAACAAAGAAGTATATGGGGCACTGGAATCGGGCTTGCCATCGTAAAAAAAATAGTAGAGAATCACAACGGTATCATCACCGCAACAAGCGAGTTAAATAAAGGAGCAACATTTGATATTTATATTCCTGCCAATTAAATAAAGTTCACATTAGAGTTTATATCGATTAAGTTCATTACGCGAATTTCACTTTTAATTTCAGGTTATGCAAAGCCCAAGCCACGAGCATTACCGTGTCTTCTCTGGCGAATAACCTTCCACGAAAAATTTCTTTCACCTTTCTGAAGATTTTTATTCTGGCAATTGTATCCACAACCCATTTCTGCTTTTCGATTTTCATATTATAGGATTTAGCATATATGCAAACATAGTGATTTTTCCTTTTGTTAGCATATAAGCTAAACAGACTTCGTCGCAAATCGCCGACCATTGCGTATGCCATTAACCAAATCAGAAACAGATTTCCTGAAACGTATCGGTCGCAACATTAAAGCGATCAGAGATAAGAAAGGTGTAAGCCAAACAGAATTAGCTGATTTGTGTGGTTTTGAACGTTCAACCACAAACCGGATTGAATCCGGTGGAAGTAATGTAACAGCTAAAACACTTTTGAAGATTGCGAAAGCGTTAGAGGTAACTGTTTCAGACTTAGTTAAGTAGTACCATCCCCAAATGTCCTTACCTGAACAAATAAGAAATTGGCTAACAATCGGACTGCAACAACCCAAGAAGCAGTTCTCGGAAATGTTCTATTACGACAAAAAAGACAACGAGTTCTTCTCAATTCTGGCATCAGACTATTTCATGTTTGACGACAATTTGAATGTCGCTAAGAATATGACAACAACTTACTCGGCACAAAACACAGAAACTCTCAAAGACAGAATTGGCAGAATTGAAAACAACGATAATTCCATTATTCCGATACCCAGATTTGGTAATGCCAATGATGTAGAATTCATTGCTGATCAGATAGAAAGTTTCTTAAACTTGAATTCAATTGATATACGTAAAACAAAAATTTGGGAACCTGAAGGCAGCACAATAACTATTAATCTAAAGGGGCGAGATAAACTATAAAAGTTGCAATAGAAATTGTTGAGATAGTAATATGAGTGTTTAAAATCGGCTACCTACTCGCTTGCGTCCCCTATTGCGCCCCCCGATCACTTTCCTCCACACCAAAAGCCCAAGAACTGCCCAATCACAAACAAAAATCCCCTGAAGTATTGAACTTCAGGGAATTTTTGTTTGTGATTTGTAGCCCGTACGAGAATCGAACTCGTGTTTACAGAATGAAAATCTGCTGTCCTAACCCCTAGACGAACGGGCCATTTTAATTGCCTGAGCTTTTAACGCAAGCCATTTCCCAATTGGGAGTGCAAATTTAGCCTGAAATTTGAATTCTGCAACACCGGACGCAAGATTTCCTGAATTTCGGCAGCCAATCGCCCCTTCCAGACAGTCAACAACAAGCAAAACAACTCATAATCAGCCCCACAGCGGCAATAAGAATTTGTCACCTCCGACTAATATCCCTCCCAACAACTGCCCACTGACCACTGCCTCCTGACAACTGACAACTGCCCACTGACAAACTGCCTACTGCCTACTGACCACTGCCAACTCCCTACTCCGGCACATCCGTATCCGCCTGGAACCTGAATCCCAGCCTTTTTCCTGTTTTGACCGACATCATCGAGCTTTCTTCCATCACTTGCCCGATCGTTACCACTTTCATCTCCTCAAATGGCGGAGTGAACAAGTCAAAATTGAGGCAATAGACGATCGCGGATTCTACGATCTTTTTCAGCCCGTCTTTATCCAGAACGGCGTTGGAAAAATCATTGTACAGGAAACCGAGCTGGCGTTTGCCTTCCACAAAATAATGGTCGTCTTTATTCAGGAATATCCGCGCCACAAGGTAGCCGAGGTCATTTGCCCGGCTGTATTTGAAAGAATCCGCCAGAAAATTGTAAATATTGATCATCCCGCAAAATGAATTCCTGGTATCCTGCCTGATATATGACGTGCGCCACATCTGGTGCGAAGTGTCGAATTCAAAAATATTGGTGTGCATGTGAAAAAGCAATACATCGCCCGCCACACGCAATTCAATTTCGAATTCACCTTTGTCGCGGAATTCTACCACCAGCCGCTTATCAATCGCATAAGCCTGCAGACGATACTCTTCCACCACTTCCTTCACCACCTGCTTCAGCTCATGAAACATTTCAACCGTTTTCTTATAAACATCCTGCTTTAAAGAAGCTTTCTCTTTCAAAAGCTGAAGGATGATTTCTTTGGATGTGTTTGTCATGGAAATGTTTGTTGTTTCTGGTTTGCTGTTTGCTGTTTGCTGTTTGTTGTTTAAGCTTTTCTCTCTTTCCCTTGTTCATTGCTCATTGAACATTTGGCATTGTGCGTTCCTGAATAAGAAACTCTCCTTAAAGCAAAATAATGTTCAACGCCAAACAAACAATGTACAATCTTCAAGGAAGGGTCAGATTAAAATTAACCAGAAACTTTTTAAACCAGAAACCAGAAACTTTTTAAACTCGAAACCAGAAACTGATTTAAACCAGCAATTAATATGCCCGGGCAAAAACCACCCTCTGCGCCGAAGGTTTTCCGGAAAGAATACAAACGCCTTCTTCCTTCACATTATCAAAAGGAATACAACGAATAGTAGCTTTCGTTTTATTCTTGATCTCGGTTTCTGTTTCAGGTGTGCCGTCCCAATGTGCGTAAATGAATCCGCCTTTTTCGAGCGCGGCTTCAAATTCTGCCCAGGTAGTAACGTGATGAGTGGTATCATCCCTGCGCTTCAACGCGGCTTTAAACATATCGTTCTGAATTTCTTCCATCAGGCCGACAATTGTTTCCACTACTCCGGCTCTCGGCACGCTTGTTTTTGTCAATACATCTCTTCTTGCCAGCTCAATCATTCCGCTTTCAAGATCTTTTGGTCCGAGTCCGAGACGCACAGGAACGCCACGCAATTCATGCTCCGCAAATTTCCAGCCCGGACGGTAAGCATCACGGTCATCATATTTCACACGGATGCCTTTTGCTTCGAGCTCTTTTTTCAATGCAAGAACCGTCTCCGTAATTTTCGCGTGCTCTTCGTCCGACTTATAAATAGGAACGATGACCACTTGTATCGGCGCCATTTTCGGTGGTAATACTAATCCGTTATCATCACTATGCGACATGATAAGCGCGCCGATCAGACGTGTGGAAACGCCCCATGAGCTTGCCCACACGTGTTCGAGCTTGCCTTCTTTGGTAGAGAATTTTACATCAAATGCTTTCGCGAAATTCTGTCCGAGAAAATGAGAGGTTCCTGCCTGCAGTGCTTTTCCGTCCTGCATCATTGCTTCAATACAGTACGTTTCTTCAGCGCCTGCAAATCGTTCGTTGGCAGTTTTTATTCCGCGCAAAACAGGAATAGCGAGAAAATTTTCGGCAAATTCTGCATATACGCCGAGCATTTTTTCTGTTTCTTCAACAGCTTCTTCTTTTGTTGCATGAGCGGTATGACCTTCCTGCCACAAAAATTCTGTTGTGCGTAAAAACAAACGCGTACGCATTTCCCAACGCACCACATTCGCCCATTGATTAATAAGCAAAGGAAGATCGCGGTAAGATTGAATCCAGCCTTTATATGTTTTCCAGATGATCGCTTCTGAAGTCGGACGAACGATCAATTCTTCTTCCAGCTTCGAATCAGGATCAACCATTAGACGTCCCGGTTTATCAGGATCATTTTTCAAACGGTAATGGGTAACAACGGCGCATTCTTTGGCAAAACCTTCTGCGTTCTTTTCTTCGGCTTCGAATAATGACTTTGGTACGAATAATGGAAAGTAAGCATTGACATGACCGGTTTCTTTAAACATACGGTCGAGCGCGGCCTGCATATTCTCCCAGATGGCGTATCCGTAAGGTTTGATCACCATACATCCGCGCACAGCAGAATGTTCTGCAAGATCGGCCTGCGCGACAAGATCATTATACCATTGAGAATAGTCGGTGGTACGTTTTGTTAGTTCTTTGGCCATGTTTACTTGATAACTGGTAATGATTAGTGGAACGATTTTTGTACTTTTACTATTGAGAACACTGCAAAAATAGCACGAAAAGTTACCATCCGGTAAAAAAGCGTGATTGCAGGTTCAAATTAAAAATCTCTTACCATGAAACGTTTCGCGATTTACGGCTTAGCCTCTCTCCTGCTGGTTGCTTACACGTCCTGTTCGAACTTCAAACAAATGGGTTCGACCCGTGACGGCGATGATGCCTATTATACCATGAAAGACGCGAAGAAAGATCACGCCCTGGAAAAGAAGCGTCTTGAGCAGGAGAAAAAAGAGCAGGAAATGGCGGCTAAGCAGCGGGAAGTGGATCAAAAAACCGCTGATGCCCGCTCGAAGCCTGGTTCTGATTATTACGAAGAAGACTTCGATTACGATGATTATTACGATTATGAATATGCTGCAAGATTGCGCCGCTTCAATCACCCGGTAAACTCTTACGGCTATTACGATAATTATTACACCAACTCCTATAACTATAACCAGAACCCGTATTACTACGGAACCAGCGTTTACAATGGATATAATTTCTGGGGACCCTCTTATTATGCATACGCTTACAACCCTTCCTCTTATTGGTACTATAATAATGGCTGGGGCTGGGGAACAGGAATAAGCTACGGCTGGGGACAACCGTGGGGATCTTATTATGATCCGTGGAATCCTTATGGTTATGGTTATGGCTACAATCCGTATTACGGATATAATTCTTACGGTTACAACCCCTACGGGTGCAATCCTTACGGTTATTCCGGTTACGGCAACGGCTACAACAATTACTATTACAACAGCTTTGACGGTAATTCAAACTTCTACGGACCGCGAAATGCTCCGACTGCAACTGATGGCCGTTTGGTAGGCACAGGCGGACCGACATTCGGAGAGCGTTTTGAGAATTCAGTAGGCGCCGAGCACAATATTGAAAATCCGACACGCGACCAGGTAAACCAGATTGTTGGTGTGCCGAATGCTGCTCCTACGACCCGTGATAATAACAACGCGAACCCGACAAACCCGGCTTATACTCCGGAAAGATCGACCGGAACGCCGACTTCCACATCGACACCCGAGCCTTCTACCACCCGCGATAATTCAGGATCAACACAACGTCCGGCAGGAGTTCCTGACAGGCCTGTGTATAATTCAGGCAGCGAGCCAACAACACAGCCACGTTCTACATCGACGCCGTCACAGTCTACACCTACACCGACGTATTCCACACCGGCTCCATCGCAAAACCAAAGCACGCCTGCAAGCCGTCCGAGAGAATCAAAGTCATCATCATCAACACGTTCTTCTTCTTCATCGTCATCTTCTCCTGCTCCATCATCAAGCGGAAGCGGAAGCAATTCAAGAAGCGGAAACAGCAGTGGCTCTTCTTCCCGTCCGCGCTGATTATTTATTTAGATAAAAAACTATGCAACGCATATTGCTAACGGGAATGTCCGTGCTATTATGCTGCAGCGCGCTTTTAGCCCAAAATGAGCAGGACGCGTTGCGGTATTCACGCATCGGATTCGGAGGAACAGCCA
The DNA here is from genome assembly GCA_030855855.1 of Bacteroidota bacterium. GTDB lineage: Bacteria > Bacteroidota > Bacteroidia > Palsa-965 > Palsa-965. The sequence continues at coordinate 8,161 of JALYQL010000331.1, forward strand.
GGTTTTCATCAATGGCAGGCGCTTTCGGGGCAGTAGGGCCAGACATGTCGGTGCTCAGCGTCAACCCTGCCGGACTTGGATGGTACACCAGGAATGAAATGACATTTACTCCGTCATTTTACAACAACAGAATCAATTCAGAATATAACGGTACTTCAACCACCGATTCGAGGTTCAATACCCGTTTTGATAATTTCGGATTCGTTTTCGCTTCTAAAACCGATAATGCAACGGAAGATGGCTGGCAATCGGTGGGAATGGGGATAGCCTACAACCGTTATGCTTCTTTTCAGTCGAATTATACAATGTCCGGAACGTCGAACACCTCATTGCTCGACAGCTGGAAAAGAACTGCTTCCGGAACCGGCCCGTCAAGCCTTGATGCGTTCAATGAAGGATTGGCATGGAATACTTACCTGCTCGAAAATGTCAATGGCGATTCCACACAATACAGGGATACTATTCCGGACGGCGATTTGCTGCTTCAATCGAAAAGGGTCACCATGCGCGGCGGAATGGGCGAATGGGTTTTCGGTCTTGGCGGAAATTATTCGAACAAGTTTTATATCGGAGGAAGCATCGGAATTCCGCAAGTGAAATATGAAGAGCTGGATACTTACACTGAAAAAGAAGTAGTAGATAGCACTTCGGATTTTGATTATCTCGAATTCAAGCAATCGCTTTATACCAAAGGCCGCGGATTTAATTTTAAGTTCGGAATCATTTACCGCCCGATCGATATGGTGCGTGTTGGATTTGCATTTCATTCACCAACCTTCCTTAAGCTTTCTGATTCGTATGGCGCGTCGATGGGTTCAGTGATCGGCGGAACTCCAAGAACAGATGAAGCGCCGACAGGCAATTTCAATTATTCCATCCGCACACCTTTACGAATGATCGGAAGCGTTGCAGTAATTTTCGGAAAAATGGGATTGCTCAGCGCGGATTTTGAATTAGTCGATTATTCAGAAGGACATTTATCGTCGGCTACTTACCAGTTCACAGACGCAAATGCCGCAATTCAATCGAAATACAAAGCTGCCAGCAATATCCGAATCGGAGGAGAGCTTCGTTTGCTTCCTGTAATTTTCCGCGGCGGGTTCGCATTATACGGAAGTCCATATAACGCAGGCGTCGACAATACCGCCACACGTTTATACATCACAGGCGGCGTAGGCTACCGCGATCCTGACGACAGGTTTTTCGTCGACCTGGGAATTGTCACCACGAACGAAAAAAGCAATTATTATTTCTACGATCAGACGTTGGTAAATCCTGTTCACAATGTTTCTAAGGTTGTGAATGTGCTGTTTACTTGTGGGTTCAGGTATTAGTTGTTCCCGTGTGTTCTCGTCTTCGCTCGAACAAACGGGAATATAAAAACTGCACGGTACAGACGGGAATATAAAACCTGCGCGGTACAAACGGGAATATAAAACCTGCACGGTACAGATGGGGAATACAAAAACCTTTGTTCAAACAAACTGGGAATACAAAACCTCCGGGTGAGCAAACGAGCTTCAGTATTCATCAAAATTCCATTCCTGGTTTGATCGCCTAACTCATCTAATAATTCTCCAATTCTCTGAGTTACTTATTAAATATTAATTCTCTTCGTTAATTATCTAAAATCAAACTCATCGTCTAATTCGAGTGCATTATTTACTGTTTGTACCAACCGAACTATTTCTTGTTTGTTCGAGCGAACTATTTCTTGTTTGTACCAAGCGAACTATTTCTTGTTTGTACCAAGCGAACTATTTCTTGTTTGTACCAAGCGAACTATTTCTTGTTTGTTCGAGCGAAGACGAGAACACACAAGAAAAAACCCGCCACACATTCCTGTATGACGGGTTTCTATATTATTTACACTTTGTCAGACTGAGTAGCGAAGCGTATCGAAGGCTGTCAAAGCCTATTTCGCTTTCGCTGTCTTTCTTGCCGGCTTAGTCGCTTCCACAACAGGAACTTCTGGTTTGCCGTTTCCAACTAAGAAATCAGCATCAACCAGGATACGTCCGCAATGCTCGCACACGATAATCTTTTTGTGCATGCGGATATCTAACTGGCGTTGTGGTGGAATTTTATTGAAACATCCGCCGCAGGCATCACGCTCTACCGGCACAACTGCGAGTCCGTTACGCACATTCTGACGAACGCGTGTATATGCATGAAGCAAACGTCCTTCAATTTTCTGTTCAGCAACCTGTGAGCGTCCCTGCAGATCATCTTCTTCTTTCTTTGTTTCAGAAACGATGTCTTCGAGCTCTTCTTTTTTCAGCTTAAGATCATTCTTACGCTCATCAAGAGCAGCTTGTGATCCGTCGATCATTTCTTTCTTGGCAGCAATCTGCGCCTTGAATTCTTTGATACGCTTTTCAGCCAGCTGGATCTCCAGGTTCTGGAATTCAATCTCTTTAGTCAGGGAATCAAATTCGCGGTTGTTGCGGACTTTTCCTTGCTGAGCTTCGTATTTTTTGATCGCGGCAGTCGCATCTTTCATCACATTTTTCTTCTCTTCAATGGATGCGTCGAGCTGCCTGATCTCTTCATTCAGGTTATTCGCACGTGTATCGAGCCCTGCAACTTCATCTTCAAGGTCACGGACTTCCAACGGAAGCTCTCCACGTACAGTGCGGATGCGGTCGATCTGGGAATCGATCTGTTGCAATTCGTATAATGCACGGAGCTTTTCTTCTACCGGAATGTCTGATTTCTCGTCTTTTTTGGCTTTCGTGGTCATGTGAGGTAAGTTATCGGATTGGTATTTACACCTGTTTTGCGGATGGCAAAGGTAGGAAATTTTTGTTTCAGATTATCATAGAGCAGATCAATCGTAAACTGCTCACTTTCAAAGTGTCCGATATCGGCAATGACAATTTTGCCGTCCGCGTCGAAAAACTGGTGGTATTTGAAGTCGGCGCTCACAAAAACATCCGCACCCGCAGAAATCGCGTTTTGAAGCAAAAAACTACCCGATCCACCGCAAACCGCCACTTTTTTCACCATTTTCCCTTCAATTGCCGTGTAACGGATCACATCAGCCCGCATCACCGACTTCAAATGGGAAAGGAATTGGCTCACAGGTATTGGAGTTTCCAGTTCGCCGGTCATTCCGGATCCTACCTGCTGCCAGTTATTTTCCAGAACAATTAAATCGTACGCAATCTCTTCGTATGGATGAGAAGCCCGCAAAGCCTCGAGAATCTTTCCTTCTATATGCGTCGGATAAATCATTTCCACCCGCTCTTCCGGCTCCCGTTCCAGCTTGCCTTTTTCGCCAATGACAGGATTGGAATTTTCATTGCCTTTATATGTTCCTGTCCCGGGAAAATTAAAACTCACTTCATCATAATTCCCGATACGTCCTGCTCCGGCCGCCCACAAAGCCTGTCGCACTTTTTCCGCAGAATCCAGCGGACAATACGTGACAAATTTGCGCAGCACATCTTTTTTCGGCGCAAGTATCTGCAGATTTTTCAGCCCGATTTTCTCCGCTATTTTATTGTTAACGCCGGCAAATACATTGTCAAGATTCGTGTGAATGGCGATGATAGCGATATCGTTTTTAATGGCTTTGATGATAACGCGCTCAATGTAATTTTTTCCGTTGATCTTTTTCAATCCCGAAAAAATGATCGGGTGATGCGCTACAATGGTGTTGCATTTATTGGCAATTGCTTCATCAACTATAGCTTCAAGGCAATCCAGGGCGATGAGTATCCCGGAAACTTCCATTTCCTTATTACCCGTTATTAATCCCGCATTATCATAGCTTTCCTGGAAAACAAAAGGCGCCTGCGTGTCGAGATGAGCGATCAGTTCTGAAATTTTCATGTATCAAAAATTATGGAGATCGAAATTAGCAGAAAATAAGAAGCGTATCAGCACCATCTCACCGAAAAATAAGCCGAAAGAAAGAAACCTTATAGCATCATAAACGTTAAGATAGTAGATCAGATCAGTCGGGATTTAAATATTCCCTTCTTTTTACCGGCTTTTATTAGCCATGCTGCTGATAGCGTTCCCCCCTAACACAGTTAATAGTATTAAGCGCTACACGTAAATCGTGTTGAACGCTTATTGTTCAGGGAAGATGTTTTCTTCCTGTTACCAAGCTATTTGCCTGTCGGGTAATAATCCGCCGGAAAAAAATAAAAATTCAGCGGAAACCGAAAAGCTGTGAAAGAGTAGGTAAACTTTATATCTCTCCCATGGAAACGAAAAAAGAAATCATCATCGGCATCCTGGTCAGTGTAGTCACTGCATTTACCGTAATCATCGGCGGACTTGCCTTATCCATCACCTGGGCTTCATAAAAAAAAACATTTTCTTATTGATCAGACGCCCTGCACGAAAAGCAGGGCGTTTTTTTATGGTTTGTGAATTGTAATTAACAGATTCACGATGGTAATCTGCGGGCATTGTTCTCATTTCGCCACAGATTACGCAGATTGAGCGGATTATTTATTTCGATTCCAAATCTGTTGAGAAGCCATTTCAATCTAAGACATTACCAGATTAACACATTAGCACATTAGCAAATTCCTTTTCCGTATTTTCGCAATCCCATGAACCTGCTCCGACTATTAGCCTGGCCGATTTCTTTATTGTATGGGCTTGCCGTGGTGATCCGCAATAAGCTTTTCGATCTCGGATTTATCCCGCAAACGGAGAGGAAAGATGTCGCGCTGATCGGTGTCGGAAACCTGACGGTGGGCGGAACAGGGAAAACACCGCACGTGGAATACCTCGTAAAATTGCTTCACCCGAAATATAAAGTCGGAACGCTCAGCCGCGGTTACGGAAGGAAAACAAGAGGATTTCACCTGGCCACCAAAGAAGCAACAACACTCGAAATCGGTGACGAGCCGAAACAATTCCGTCATCGTTTTCCGGAAGAAATTCCTGTGGCAGTGGATGCAAAACGTGTGCATGGCGTAAAAAAGCTGCTGGCAAATTTTCCTTCCCTGCAGGTGATCCTACTCGATGATGTTTTTCAACACCGCAGAATAAAACCCGGCTTGCAGATCATGCTTACGGATTATGGAAGGTTGTTTTACAAAGATCATTTGCTTCCGACAGGACTTTTGCGTGAGCCGAAATCGGGCGCAAGCCGCGCGGATATTATCGTGGTGACTAAAACACCGGATTTCTTTTCGCCATTGGAACGTAAGCGCATTATGAAGGAGATCAAGGCGCAGCCTTACCAGAAAATTTATTTCTCTAAAATTGTTTACGGAGCATTTATTCCATTTGCAAATATTCCTCCTGCTGAAGTGGTATCAAAAGAAATTTGCTTCTCCCAAAAATATTCCGTCGTGTTGCTGACAGGAATTGCCAATTCGCATTCGCTTGAATATTTCCTCAAGGATAAAGTGAAAGAAGTGGTTCCTTTGCGTTTCCGCGACCACCATGAATTTATTCCTGCTGATCTTTTGCGTTTGCAGGAAATTTTCAAAAGTGTAAAAGGCGAAAAGAAAATTGTGCTCACTACAGAAAAAGATGCCATGCGTTTGCAAAAACCCGGTTTGGCAGAGTACCTTGGCGAGCTTCCTGTTTATTACGTTCCAATAGAAGTAGCGTTCCAGGACCAGGACGCTGCAGATTTTAATCAACAAATAAATGATTATGTACGACCGCATTCTGTCAACCGCAAAATTCATACAAGAACAAACGAATAATTTTGTTCCGACAACAGGAATAATTCTTGGCACCGGCCTGGGCGGTCTCGTAAAAGAGATTGAAGCCGAATTCGTTTTGCCTTACGATACGATTCCTGATTTTCCCGTTTCAACAGTGGAAGGTCATTCGGGAAAATTGATTTTCGGGAAATTATCCGGGAAAAATGTGGTGGCGATGCAGGGGCGCTTTCATTTCTACGAAGGCTATACGATGCAGCAGGTTGTTTTTCCTGTTCGTGTGATGAAGCTGCTCGGCATCGAACGTCTTTTTGTTTCGAATGCAAGTGGTGGCGTAAATCCTGCTTTCGAGATCGGCGATCTGATGATCCAGAATGATCACATCAATTTATTCCCGGGAAATCCATTGATCGGCGCGAATGACAAACGTTTCGGTCCGCGCTTTCCTGATATGAGCGAGCCATATGATCATTCCATGATTGCGCTGGCAAAAAAGGTCGCAGCAGAATTAAACATCAAAGTTGTGGAAGGAGTTTACGTTGGTATGAGCGGGCCTACTTTTGAAACACCTGCCGAATACAAATATGTGCGCATCGTTGGCGGCGATACTGTCGGGATGAGCACCGTTCCCGAAGTAATTGCAGCGCGACACATGAGCATTCCTGTTTTTGCAATGTCGGTGATCACTGATCTCGGCGTTCCGGGAAAGATCGTGGAAGTAACGCACGAAGATGTTCAGAAAGCAGCAGAAGCATCGGAGAAAAAAATGACGGTGCTGATGAAGGAGATGTTGAAAAGGCTGGAGGAAAAGGTGGCGGTTTAGTTTCCCGTGTGTTCTTCCCGGTTATACCGGGACCCGAACAAGCGGGAAAGGGAAATTTAATTTCATCAATGAAGAATACACTTATTATTTTTCTCCTTCTTTCTTTGCTTTCTTTTAAGCAGACAATAAGCAATGCACGGTTTATTCCTCAGACATTAGCAGTAAATGATTCTTTGTGTACAAACAATACAGATTTAAAAGTGTATCGTTTATACGACACAAGAGATACAACGAAAAGTCTTCCGGAAAAATTTTATCCATTTGATGGCGGACTGCACATTTGCGATGATAGCAATATTACCATTCATTACGGGCCATTGCTTTTGATCATTAACTCAAAAGGAATAAATGCGGAACAGAAAAGAGATTCTGTTTGCACGAAAGAAATTGTCGTTAAACATTTTGGAGGCAGTCGCAGGATAAAAGATCGTAAAGATGGTGGCGTCGATATTACTTATGATCTGCAAAAGAAATATATCAAAACAGAAATCGGTAAAATAGAAGTTTCACCACAACAATTTCATTGTGCGGATACCGGAAATAATCCTTTCAGAATTATCAGCAAAGGAAAATCAATTGATTTCACAGAAGGTGGCAACCTCGATTTCTTTGAATCCGACGTTGATAAAGATGGCAAAAAAGAATTGTACATTCTGAATTACCACAGCTGCATGGGGCAAATTGAAATATATAAGATTGATTGGAAATAAATTTCATCTCAATCAATTTCGCGTAAGTTGTTGCTCGCCTTCAAATCGCTGGAGAACCAGGTACATTTAATTTATAACTTCCCGTCCGGATTAACCTCTGCTGCCCTATCTTTACTTATACAATTCAGAAAATAAGGAAATAAGAAAATAGGTATCTCGTCTGCGCTCGATAGGGAAACCGGGAACCCGAAACCAAAAAACTGAGATAGCAAGAAATCAGAAACTACTAAATAAGAAACCCGAAACTCAGAACTCAAAACCCGAAACTAAAAACCCGAAACTAAGAAACCCGAAACTCATTTCAATGAAAAAATATTTACTCCGCACATTTCTACTGCCGCTGCCGCTATTTTTCCTGCCGCTTTCCATCACAGCACAAACCTACGCACAGCAAAACATATCCTTCCTTGGCCAATGGAATAATAATCCTGCACAACCTGCCGAGCCGGTTTACGGAATTAAATACCAGGGCATTTGCGGATGGGCCGATACCACTAACGGAAGAGAATACGCTATCATCGGAACTTCTACAGGAACACAATTTGTAGATGTCACCATTCCGACCAATCCTGTTCCGTGCGATTATATTCCTGCGGCACATGGAAATCTCATCTGGCATGAGATAAAAACATGGGGAAAATATGTGTACATCGTAAGCGATGACAGCCCACCGAACAGTTTCATCATTGCTGATCTTTCTTACCTGCCGGATTCCGTACACATTCTGCGAAACGACAATACACTTTTCGAACGTTGCCATACACTTTTCGTGGACGGGGATTATCTCTATGGCGGAAGCGTCACGGGTGCAGGCGGAAGCTTTTTTTATTCCATGGCCGTTTATGATCTTGGCGCTGATCCGGTAAATCCTCCGCTGATACGTCATCTTGACCAGGATTACCCCAGCATCGATCACGTGCATGATATGTTCGTACGCAATGATACTGTTTACGCTTCATGCGGGTATGATGGTTTTGGTATTTACAAATTCAACGGCACATCACCATTTACACAGATGGCTGTGCTGACAAGCTATCCTGAATCGGGATACAATCATAGCAGCTTTCTGACTGACAATGGAAATACATTGATCTTCATGGATGAAGTGCCGGTTGGCAAAGGAATTAAATCGCTTGACGTTTCTAATTTCGGAAACCTCACTATCAACCAGGTTTTCCGTTCCCATATGGGCAACACGCCGCATAATCCATACATTCTCGGAAATAATATTCTCATCGGAGCAAATTATACCGATGGCGTTCAGATATTCAACATTTCCAATCCAAGCGTATGTGTGCTTGCAGGATATTTTGATACCGACACAATCGTCAATGCACCAACTTATCCTTCCAACATGGCTTATCATGGCTGCTGGGGAGCGGATCCGTTTCTGCCAAGCGGAAACCTGATTGTATCGGATATGCAAAATGGTTTGTATGTGCTTGATATGTCGCAGGCGCTTATTAACGGCACAAATGAAATTCCCACAGCAAGCATGTCGATTGATGCTTTTCCGAATCCGTTCAACACCAATTTCGGCATGAGCATGAAGCTCGATCGTGCGCAGCGGGTTACTTACACGGTGTATGATAACGCAGGAAGAATAGTTTTACAAGGCACAGAAGCTTTGCCATCCGGAGTTTCTATACTTGAAGTGGAAGCAGAAAATCTGACTGCGGGAATTTATTCCGTTAAGGTTGAAGGAGAAACTTTTTCAGGATCGTCAAGATTGGTGAAGACGAATTAGAAAATATTCAAAATGTAAAATGCCAAAGGTGAAATCCATCTTTGGCATTTTTTTATTCCAAATTTCAGACCATTTTGTTGACGTCAACAAAATGGTCTGAAATTGAAGTAATTATTTTTTCTTCTCCGCCTCTTTCTTCTGCTTCTTGATTCCTTTGCGCAGCAAAATGCTCGATTGAAGCGCTTCTAAATCCTGGTCGAGTTTTTTAGAACTTGTTTCAAGGTTTACAATGCTCGCTTTCAAAGAAGCTCCCGCCTGCTCATCATGCAGCATCACGCCAACCGGTGTTTTCGGATTTTCACTTGCTGCTTTCAGATTGCTCACAAAAGCCGCCGCCGTGTCAGCAACCTGTTGTAATTGCAGCATAGAATTTTTCATTGAATTAAAAACCACGGTATCTGTTACGAGCTCATTCGCGAGCGTGCCATCCTGGTTCAATTTCGCTGTGAATTGTGCCAATGAATTGATGAGCACCTGCGCATTGGCCGAAGCAACCTGTAATGAATTTGTTGTGGCGGCAATGCTGTTATAAATAGAATCGTTATTCAATAATTTCCCAATCGTTCCTTCGCCATTTGCAAGCTTTTCAGTCAGCTTGAGAATATTCATATTGTTTTTCTGCAACGTTTCCATCATCGTTTCGGTAGAAAGCTGCGGTTCATTTTCAATAAGATCTCCTTCTTCTACTTCAGGAGCTGCATTCGTTCCTCCATAAATAACAAGAATTTTATTCCCGATCAGTCCATCCGTGCTGATCTTCACTTTCGCGTCCTTACGGATGTATTGTTTGTCCTCAATTTCAATATTCATAATCACTTTCACCTGTGATTTTCCATAAAATTCGATCTTTTTGACGGTTCCGATCTTCACACCGGAAAACCAGATATTATTTCCGGCCTGTAATCCATTCACATCACCAAAGATGGTCGTAATTGTCATTTTTTTCTGGAAAGTGGAATGCAGGTTACCGATCGTGAGCACACCGCCGACCAGAAAGATCAGTCCGACGATGATAAAAATTCCTACATATATTCCGCGTTTGCTTCCTGGTTCACTCATGACTTATTGTATAAAATTGTAGTTGAAAAAACTTTTTACCTGTTCGTCTTCTGTTTCAAAGACTTCTTCAAAGCTGCCGACTTTCATAAATTTTCCATTCAGCAGCATTGCTACACGGTCCCCGACTTCTTTAGCGCAAGTGAGATCGTGCGTGATGATGATGGAAGTTGCATTATATTTTTCGCGCACTTCGTTGATAAGTTTATTGATCTCTTCACTGGTAATCGGATCAAGTCCCGCAGTCGGCTCATCATACAACATGATCTCCGGCTTAAGGATCAGCGTTCGTGCAATGCCGATTCGTTTACGTTGCCCGCCGGAAAGATCAGACGGCATTTGATTAGCGCGGTCACTCAGGCCCACAGCATCAAGCGCCTCTTCTACTTTAGCGTCAATTTCTTTACGTGTGAGATTTTTGACATTCATTGTCAATGGAAACTCAAGATTCTGCCTTACATTCATACTGTCGTATAAAGCGCTATGCTGAAACGAAAAACCGATACGAAGGCGAAGCTTGTCCAGTTCTTTCGGCGTAAGATTATCCACTTGCTTGCCTAATACTTTTACAATTCCTTTGTCAGGCAACAGCAACCCGACAAGGATTTTTATCAATACTGATTTTCCGGCGCCTGATCTTCCAAGCACCACCATATTTTCTCCTTTAAAAACATCGAGATCAATATTTTTCAGAATATCCAGCTCACCAAAAGATTTATACAATCCCCTGATAGAAATCACCGGTTCTTCATTCAATATGTTATCTCTGTTCTCCATTTTTACTTTCGTGATCTTTCGTTTTTCGTACCCTTTTGTTTTTCGTACTTTAGTCCTATTTCGCTTTTCGTACCCCTTCGTTTTTCGTATTTTCGTCCTATTTCGTTTTTCGCACCCTTTGTTTTTGGCACCCTTTCGTTTTTCGTACCCCTTCGTTTTTCGTATTTTCGTCCCTAATTTCGTTTTTCGTAACCCTTTTCGTTTTTCGCACCCTTTTGTTTTTTTCGCACCCTTTTCGTTTTTCGTACCCTTTTTAAAAATAACGTATCCAATTTGCGATCTGCACGATCACGATCTCTTCGATAAATACAAGGAACATCGCAAGCACTACAGCCTGGTTGGCAGCACGACCTACACCTCTTGTTCCGGAAGTTGCATTAAATCCTTTATAGCAGCCGATCACACCGATTGTAAATCCGAATACGGTTGATTTTATTATAGAAGAAAATACATCGAGGAAACTAATCGCTGCAAAGCCGGTTTTAAAAAAAGTAACAAAACTGGTGGCTTCATTAGCATGAACGCTGAAATAAGAACCCATTAACGCAACAAATCCGCAGTACAATCCAAGAATCGGAACTGTGATCGTACACGCAAGAATTCTTGTACACGCCAGGTATTTGAATGGATTAATTGCGGAAACTTCCATTGCTTCTATTTGTTCAGTGACTTTCATAGAACTTAATTCCGCGCCGATGCTTGATCCGATTTTGCCTGCGCAGATAAGCGCCGTTACAAGTGAAGCAAGCGCACGCACGATGGCGATAGAAATAAGATTGGGCAACCACGAAGTCGCGCCGAATTCAGCAAGTGAAGGACGTGATTGTTTGGTAAAAACAATTCCGGTAACAAACCCGGTAAGCGTAATCAGCGGAAGCGATTTTAAACCGATCTCATAACACTGGTTAACGATCTCACGAAAATGGAAAGGTGGTTTGAACGCTTCTTTGAAAAAACGTTTGACGAACAGCCATGCTTTATAGACATCAGTAAAATACTGATCGACTCCTTTCGAGAAAATATATTTTTTTGTGGACGGGACCGCTTTCATTTATGTTCGGGATGGAAAACATAGGAAGCAAGAACTGTGCAAAGAAAACCGGGAGTTTGTCGTCTCACACTTTAACCCGTGCGTGGCATAGGAACAATGGGCTTTTATAAAGAATTAATGGCGCACAGTCCAGTCCATTTCTTTCAAAATAAATCCCGTTTTGGGGAATACGCTCCACGCTTTTTGATCTTTCTCATAGAAAAAGCATTACATTTAATTCAATGAAGCCCTGGCGATGTTTCCTGCTTATCCTTATTCATTTCACTTTTTGCACCACGTGGTCGAATGCCCAGGTGCTCGAAATGGAGCGCACAAAAATTCTTGTCGATACCATTCCTTTTAAATTTTCAGGATCGCCTTCCTCAAAAAATTATTCCCGTTACCGTGAGATACGGATAGGCTGCCTCAATACCGGAAAGAATGAATTGCTTTTTACCGGCGCAAGCCAGTGTTTTACAAATGATACTTCATGGCTGAAAGCTGCCGGTAACGTCAAGTTCCCGAGCGTGATTAAACCGGGAGCATACGGAACGATTGTCATCACGTATAGCACCGCCTCTCCGTTTCAGAAAATAAAGATTACTTCAAATTCCAAAACCGGCACCCAGGTTATCACGCTTATCGATACCTATAAAGATCCTGTGGAGATCAGGCGCAATATGTCGGATTATCCTGCGAAATTAAAAGAAGGACAGCCGGCTGTTTTTTCTTCCATAATCTATAACAACAGCAAGAAAAAGATCATCATCGATTCAGCCGTGTTCCCCGATTCGTCATTAAAAATCCGCACAAAACTTCCGCTTATAATTGAAGCCGGAAAAAATGCTCCTCTTTCATTAGCCGCAAATACCAATGGTAAAATGAATTTTTATTATGGAGGAACTCCCCTGTTTTTTTACCACGAAGAAAACGGCTACGAAAACTTTGCGAAGCAGGAATTTTCCTGCATCATCGTTCCGGCGATCCATCAGCTTGACAAAGACACTTTCCAGTTCGGAAATGTAAATAGAGGAACGATTGTCACCCAGACTTTTCATTACATCAATAAAGGAAGCTTCACCCTCGAAACAGGTAAGAACAAAAGCGAATGTATTTCATATGACAAACAAGTGGTTTTGCCCGGGGAGTCTTTTACGGCTACACTAAAATTCAATACCGCTGTAGCAGATTCAGGCAACGTAGTGCGTGAATTTGCAGTTTTGCTTCCACCTTTCTTTTACAGCAATTCTATTTACATGAAAGGTGTCGTCACAGGTCCTGCAATTGTAAAAGGAGATCTCCTGCAAGCCGACGAACGTGTGATTGAATGTGCTGCTGTTTCGAATGATACCGCTAAATCTGTGAAGCGAAAAATCACGATTAAAAACAATTCAGGTCTGCCGGTTATGATTACAAACGTCACTGTAGGTGAAGGCGCTTATGCTTTCAGCGATGTAAAAACATTAGTGGCCCCGGGCGCATCTTTCAATATTAAATTCACCTATCCTGCCAAAAATCCGGGCTATTTTGATAAGCTGATTGTGATTTCTTACCACACAGGAGATTGCTCCAATGGTGAATTTTCGTACCAGGTGGAAGTCAAAGGACAGATTATCACACGTTGACATCCGTATCTTTTTTGTAAATCTGAAAACTTTCTCTTGACAAACGCCTTTCACCAACAGTATCTTTACACAATTGCTATTTAGTATTTATTTTTTTGTAAGCGCAATCCTTACCCCACAAACGCGCAATATTTTTTTTAATCGTACATCGTAATTTATTAATGGAAGAAGAAATGCCAATGGAGCCAGGCTATTTTAAAGGCCGTGGTTCGCAGATCAATCCGCATAACCGTTTTTTTAAGCAGGAATATGTTCAGGAACATATTGAAGGAATTGACATTCCATTTCTGCAAAGTGAAAAAACGGAAGTGCTGTACACACATCCGAAAACGATCATCAATAAAATTACGAGCCCTGATCTGCGCGGAATGTATTCGATGAATCCATACCAGGGTTGCGAGCATGGCTGCATTTATTGTTATGCAAGAAATGCGCATGAATACTGGGGATTTTCCGCGGGACTTGATTTTGAACGAAAAATAATTGTGAAGGAAAATGCCGCTGATCTTTTGGCGAAAGAGCTGAGCAATCCGAAATGGCAGCCTGATGCGATCATGTTATCAGGGAATACAGATTGTTACCAGCCACTTGAAAAAAAATTCGGCATTACGCGAAAAATGCTGGAAGTGCTTTTGAAATTCAGGCATCCCGTTTCTATCATTTCAAAAAATCAACTGATCCGCCGCGATATTGACATTCTGAAAGAGCTGGCGAAGCTGAATTTAGTTCATGTGATGATCAGCATTACGGGATTAGATGAATCGCTGCGTTTAAAGCTGGAGCCCCGCACTGCCACTTACAAACAACGGTTAGAAACAGTTCGCGAACTTTCACAGGCAGGAATTCCGGTGGGTGTAATGACAGCGCCGATTATTCCGGGATTAAACTCGCATGAAATTCCTGACATTATCAAAGCCGCAGCAGAAGCAGGTGCGCGAACTGCCGGTTATACCATTGTGCGGCTGAATGGAGCGATCGGCGGAATTTTCAAAGACTGGTTGTTCAAAAATTTTCCTGATCGTGCGGATAAAGTGTGGCATCATATTGAAACCGTTCACGGCGGACAAGTGAATGATTCGCGTTTCGGCACGAGGATGAGCGGCGAAGGTCCGATGGCAGAAAGTATCAGCCAGATGCATAAAATGGCGCGGAATAAATATTTACCGGAAGATGATGGTTTTGAATTTGACCTGACTCATTTTGATCATCGTGCAGGGGATGCACAGCTGAGTTTGTTTTGAGCAACCTTATTTTTCAAACGATTGTTCAATCTTTTTTAAGGCGGCAATAGCACTTCAAATTGGTATTATAATTCCTTCGATTTTGAATGAACCGATCATTGAATGCATTATTTCTATCCGCAATTGAGAATTTGTTTTAAGAGATTTTATAACTTTATTTTTTTTCATTCTGTTTAGAAAAAGCTCATTTAATAACTGCTAACTCGCATTATGAAAAATTCCGAAAATCGCCCTGGTTATATTTTAACTCCGGAACAGGAAAAGGAATTAGACCGAATGTGTGACAATCATACAAAAGGTGTGGTGAAATATATTCCGGCGAAAAAATCATTGAAAAATATCCGACAAAAACTTAAAACAATTTACAAATAAAAATTTTATTTCCGCGTGGTTGTTTCTCTTGCTTTGACAAACATGGACGACAATACTAACGCAATAAGCCCTGCCGAAATGCAGCTCACCAGCACACTTCCATATTCCTTTAATTCAAGTCCTGCAAAAAAACGGATTGTAAGTATTACTGAAGAGATCAACATCACCAGGATCCAATACTTGTAATTAATTTTCCCGTTTACCGCTTTATCCGCAGGCAATTTCCATATTGCAAATGCAACTATAAGTCCTCCAATCAATGTGCTTGCATGTTGAATAATTTTCGAAACCGGTAATTGAATTCCCGAAAACTCAAGCTGTTTTCTCAATGCAGAAAACCGTTCTACAAAAAATCCATGCTCATGCGTAAATCCATCCCACAAAATATGCGAAGTAGCGCCAACCAGGATGGAAATCAGAACAACAAACCAATTATCCAGGAAATAGCGGTTCCAATTGAACGCGGTAAAGTTCAACACTCTTGACTTTAAAAAGACCGGCAGATTGCAGAACAGCTGATCACGGACAATGTTGTGAAATAAGAAAGCAAGTAAAATTCCTAAGGGTAAATCAAACCAAAAAAGTCCCGACAGCGTGTGACTGTAATTACTCTGAATTTTCATTCGTATGAAATATTCAAAGTCGGGAGTGAGACTTCCTATAACAAGTCCTGTTAACGAAAACCACCGTGGTGGTAAATATGTTAACGGAAGAATTAATGCAGGATGGGAAAATGTGAATGGCATTTATTTTTTGTCGGACGAAGAAAGTTCAGGATAAACTCAGGCAGCGTTATTTATTTCACTCGTGTGGTGTTATCTGAAACGCTGCACTGATCATGCTTACATCTTTTACATCCAAATTTTTGAGTAAGCGCTGCGATTTCTGTCTGCGCGCATTCAGCACATGAATAGCGTCTGCCGGCTGTTATATGCATAATCTTCTTTTTGAGATCATCCGGCAAAATGGAAAGGCCGTATTTCGTTTCTTCATCGGGATAAAAGAAAATGCTGATACGTCCTGAAGGCTCAATGTAGGCGTTCTTTACCTGTCCTAATTGGGAGACATTTAATAACCGGAGGTCCGAAAAAATTTCATTGTAACCCAATTCTTCTTTTTTAAGACCTTCCAGGACAAATTCGCCTTCGAATATCAAATGCAGCATCTTCCCCTGCAGAAAACGTTCGAAAAAGCTGTTTTTAGCCATAAAATGATTAATGATCTTATAGAAAAAAACGATTGTAGCAAAAACCAGGATAGCCGGCAGCAAACCGACTTTGCTGTAAAACATGGCGTCGCCGGCAGCAGAACCCAACGCAATGATAAGAGCCACTTCAAAAACGCCTTGCATAACGGCGCGTTTGCCTATCAGCCGCAAGCTGACAAGCACAACAATAAACATAACGAGTGACCGCGCAGGCACCTGCCAAAGAAAGTTCCAGTCCTCTTCTCCTACTAAAATGGATTGCCAATCAATTTTTAATATGTGATTCATAATAAGTGGTGTTATTGTTTCTGTGCTGCAAAATATAAAAATCCTTCTATAAAATTTCCAGCTCTTTCCTCATATTTTCCTTCGCCTGTAATTCAAACTGCTCATAAAAATAATCTGTCTTATAAATCCTTTCCATTTCAAGAAAATGACGCAACACTTTTTTACGTCCCGGATTATAAATAAGATCCGGATAAATGGAATATTCCTTCCTTACATTTTTATAATAAGCGGAATAATCATCCCAACCCTGGCCCAGCGCAGCCAGGTCGGCATCGGTGAAATAATTTGTATCGTTGTCGGAGCTTACTAAATGCTTCTTAGTCGCTATAATATGTTTTTTACAACGTTCTGTTTTTTCATCCGGCACATTGAAAGATTTCATCGCACTTACAGCCACTTCTGCACTTTGTTCTTCGTTATCACTTTTCAATGCATTGTAAATAATATCGTGATAATACAACGTAAACAAGGTTGTGTCCCAATCTTCGATTTTATTTCTGATTTCATTCAGGCACGACAACAGGTTTGCAAGATGTGCCAGCGTATGATAATGCCTTTTAGATCCGGAATAATGCGATTCAATCTCTGTCCAATTTCTTTCGGCAAGAGCAACATTATCGGTATAGCTTCCGGCCAAAGCGAAAAATATTTCTTTAAGATTTGGTGCTGAATCCATACGATAAAATTCCGCACAAAATTACTCACAATTCCTTCCCATAATTCAAGCGGGCAATCCCACCTTCTTCTTACCTTTACAGCCGTGAAAAATCTCCTTCTTTTCCTTCTGCTTCTCACTGGAATAAATGCACCCGCGCAATTCAGCGCCTACGATCCATTTGATGATAATGCCAATGAATGGATTACACGCGATAACGACAGCGCAGTGTTTGCCGTGCAGAACGGAAAGCTGGATATGAATATCAGTAAGGACGGCGATTATATAAATGCCAAAGGCGCTCCCGTCAACCAGGAGAAATTATTCCGCGTAGAGCTTCGCACAGAATACGTAGCCGGGGCCGATACCGTTCCTTATGGCATTTGCTGGGGCGCTGCTGATCTCTCAAATTATTATTCGTTTTACATTACCCCGCAGGGAAAATTCGGGTTCCGGCACATGGAAAAAAATGTGCCGTTTGATTATATAGTTCCTACAACATCGCGCGCCATTAAACCGAAAGGAAACAACTGGCTGCGAATAAATATGTTCAGCGACAGTGCAGGAAAGAAAAAAATGAACCTCGTCATCAATGAAGAGATTGTTGCGACAATGGGATTTGTTTTTCCTTTCGGGAATTTTTTCGGGGCATATGTTGGCGGAAAAAATCATATTCTCTTCGATGATTTTATCGTTTACCAGCGCGGCGAAATCCAGGATATATTTGAGCCGTGCGATCTTTCGCTTTCCCTCGCCTGCACAGCTTCACACCTGCGTTATAACAATGCCTTGTACAGCTGGTCGGCATGCATTGATAAAGGCTGTCGCGTGGATGTGGATTCTGCTGTGACGCGTTTCTGGTATTTCGATAATCGCTGCGGGGATTATTCGGTGCTGGCCGTTTCATTTCCTTCTACAGGAAATGTTTCTTTCGCGAGGGCTGTCGAACAGGATTTCGGCGATTACATGGCGGAAGGCGACAGCATCACACACGTGCGCCGAGATCCGGCACAGCTGAAAAGCATGGGTAACGAAGCAAAAGTGTATGTGATAAGTGAAGTGTACACCAGCTATGACCTCGAAGGAAATTTATTTATCCGCCGCTATTATGTCGATCACCCGTTCGGGAAAGAAAAAGGAATGGTTTTTCAATTTATCTGCCCCGAAAACAGTCCGTACATCCCTGTGCTCGATCAATTGGTACAGGGGATTATCGGTACCATAGAAATTACAAAATAAACCAGGGTACGAATTGCGAATTTGTACGAAATAGTTACGAAAAACAGGGTATGAATTACGAATCGTGCGAATATACTAATGTGAAACTGTGTTTCGGTATATTCGTAAAATTCGTAATTCATACCCCGTTTTTATGAAACGCATCTCCATTACAGTCTCCGGAAAAGTACAGGGCGTTTTTTACCGCGCTTCCACCGAAAAAAAAGCAGCTCAAATCGGACTTACCGGTTTTGTGCGTAATGAAGCGAATGGAAATGTTTACATCGAAGTGCAGGGAACGGAAGAAAAGCTGGACGAATTCGTTAAATGGTGCAGCCGGGGGCCTGACGGCGCGAGGGTGGATAAAATAATTACAACCGGACTCCCATGTGCGCAAGAGAATAATTTCAGAATTGTGCGCTGGCTTTGAGCTTAATTGCGCGGTCTGTTTGCGTAAAGGATAGAAGTGTAAAGCCCGGACGAAGGAGGACTTGAAACGTATAGCCTGACCCTACGCTGCGGCGGAGGGATACGCCCCAACCATTGTTAATCTGCACATTTGCACATCCACACATTTGCACATCATTTTTCCGTAAATTCGCCTCTCGAAAAAGCACAATTTTCCATAAGTAAAAATGACTGAATCCATTTACGATAAATACCAGGCTGTTATCGGGCTTGAAGTGCATGCACAATTGCTTACAAAAAGTAAAGCCTATTCCTGCGATGCGGCGGAATATGGCGCGTTGCCGAACACACTGGTGAGTCCTGTTACGCTCGGACTTCCCGGCACTTTACCAAAATCGAATAAGCGTGTAATTGAATTCGGAATTCGCCTCGGACTTGCTTTGCATTGCAAAATCCGCGAGCGGAACGAATACGCGCGCAAGAATTATTTCTACGCCGATCTGCCGAAAGGATACCAGATTACGCAGGATAAAACTCCCATCTGCACGGAAGGTTACCAGGACATCAAAGACAATGACGGGAATGAAAAACGCATTGGCATCACGCGCATTCATATGGAAGAAGATGCCGGAAAAAGCATGCACGATGTTGATCCTACGGATACACTGGTAGATTTAAACCGTGCCGGAGTTGCGCTGCTTGAAATTGTAAGTGAACCGGATTTGCGCAGCGCGGACGAAGCTTATAAATATTTAACAGAGATCCGCCGCCTCGTGCGCTATCTTGACATTTGCGATGGCAATATGGAAGAAGGTTCTTTGCGTTGTGATGCGAACGTTTCGGTGATGCTGAAAGGCGCTGAAAAATTCGGTCGCCGAGTGGAAGTGAAGAATATGAATTCGATCAGCAATGTAAAACGTGCGATTGAACATGAAATTATTCGCCAGATCGACATTATAGAAGCGGGCGGAGAAATTGACCAGGATACGCGCAGCTTCGAAGCATCAACGGGCACCACTTTTTCATTGCGTAGTAAGGAGATGGCGAATGATTACCGTTATTTTCCGGAGCCTGATCTGCAGCCGGTGATTGTGACAGAAAAAGAAATTGCAAGAGTAAAATCTGAATTGCCACCATTGCCTGCCGAGCTGATCGCGAAATACACGAAGCAGATGGGGCTTACCGCTTACGACGCCGGAGTGCTGACAGACGCGAAAGAAATTGCTTTGTATTTTGAAGAGGTTCTAAAACATACTTCAAATGCTAAAGCTGCGGCTAATTGGGTAATGGGACCTGTAAAGTCTTATCTAAATGAAAAAGCACTTCATATTTTACAATTTCCAATTACACCAGCACGAATAGCAGAACTTATTAATCTTATCGATTCAGGAAAAATAAGTTTCTCTGTAGCTAGTCAGCGCATTTTTCCATTAATGATTCAAGAATTGCCATCTAATGAATACTTTTTTGAAATTCAACATGGAAAATTATTACTTATTGGCACACACGATTCAATAAAAACTCCTTTGCAGATTGCCGAAGAAAATAATCTCGTGCAGGAATCTGATTCAGGCGCATTGCTGGAAATGATTAAAGAAGCGGTAGGAAAATATCCCGCGAAAGTAACAGAATACAAAAACGGAAAAACAAATCTGCTCGGATTGTTCATGGGTGAAGTCATGAAGCTCTCGAAAGGAAAAGCAGATCCGAAAGTAACGAGTGAATTATTAAAAAAAGTTCTTGACGAACATACAGCATGAAAAAATTTCAATCCGTTTTCAGTATTCTGGCAATTGCCGCAACAGCTTTGCTTTTAAACTCCTGCAGTGAAGATGCAAAGAAAGGTAATGTTTCCATCTACGGAAGTTTAAGCAACAGCAAGAGCGATACATTGTTCCTGTTTGATGTAAACAAAAGAAATCCCACAATTGTCGATTCTGTGGTGACCGGCGAAGACGGATCATTTGCATTTAATCCCACGCTCCAGTCTAAAGGATTTTACAGCATCAATGTCGGAAGGGGGCAGGATAAATTTGCAGTGTTGATTCTTGAACCCGGTGATTCTGTAAAGTTTACCGGTGATGCGAATAATCTCGGCTACACATGGAAAACAGAAGGTTCAAAAGAATGTGACCGTTTCCAGGAGCTGAACGTTATGATCATGAGCATCGAAAGCAACCGCAAGCCACTCAAGGATTACCAGGATTCATTGATGCGGGTTTTCCAGGTGGAAGTGAGCATGGTTGCGCAAAATGACAGTGTGAAGTTAAAAGCGCTCGACAAGAAATACAGCGGGCTATATGATTCTTCTGCCGCACAGCTCAACACAATGGAAGAGGAAGGCGTAAAATTCATGCGAAGTTTTATTGATAAAGATCCTGCCTCTTTTGCAAATATCGCAGGTCTCCGTTTGCTTGAGCCATTTGACAATTTTGATTATTACGAAAAAACGGTAATCGCTCTGGAAGCTAAATACAAAGATGTTTCCAATGTAAAAATGCTTCGCGGATATATTGAAACGGAACGCCCGTATTGCAAAGGCCAGTTTCCTCCCGACATCATCATGAATGACCCGGATGGAAAAACACTAAAACTTTCTTCCATGAAAGGAAAAGTGGTGCTGATCGATTTCTGGGCCAGCTGGTGCGGACCTTGCCGGACAGAATTGCCGAACGTAGTAGCGAATTATAAAAAGTATAAGGATAAAGGATTTGATATATTCAGCGTTTCACTTGACCAGGATAAAAATGCATGGGTAGGCGCAATAAAGTCAGATGGGTTGACGTGGCCGAATCATGTTTCTGACCTTCTGCAATGGCAAACGCCACTGAAAGAACTTTACCGTATAAAAGGCATTCCTAAAACGGTATTACTCGGTAAGGACGGAAAAATAATTGACCGCGACCTGGGTGGACCGGCGCTTACAAAAAAACTGGCTGAAATTTTTGCAGCCGGTGAAGAAACAAATGGCGCTATAAAGTAACATTTCATCTATTCCATTCGTCACAGCACAACAGCACACAAACTTCTTATGAAAAAAAAGCTACTTGTCCCTGCACTTTTATTCATCACAGGACTTGCATTCGCGCAAAAACCTTATTTCCAGCAAGACGTTGCGTATGATATCAAAGTTTCGCTCGACGATGTGAAACATGAGCTTAATGCATTCGAGACGATCATTTACAAAAATAATTCGCCTGATGAGCTGACATTTATTTACATGCATCTCTGGCCGAATGCGTACATGGATAATCATACCGCGATGGGTCAGCAGCTGAAAGAAGATGGCTCGTTATTTTTTTATTATGCGGCTGATTCAGCTCACGGTTATATTGACAGTCTCGATTTTAAAGTTGACGGACAATCTGTGAAGCTGGAATACCTTCCCGGAAATATTGACATTGGAAAAATTATACTGAACAAACCTTTAGCTCCGGGCGGACAAATTTCAATTACCACTCCATTCCATGTGAAATTGCCGAGCGGAAAAATTTCCCGTCTTGGACATATTGATCAGCAATACCAGATTACACAATGGTATCCGAAACCGGCGGTGTATGATAAAGACGGATGGCAGCAAATTCCATATTTGACACAGGGGGAATTTTATTCAGAGTTCGGAACATTTGACGTGTACATCACGCTTCCGAAAAATTATGTGTTGGGCTCTACCGGAGAATTAATTGATAATCCGGCTGAAGAAAATTTTATCGACTCAATATGGAAAGCGACAACCGCAATCACAACTTATAATGCCAAGGACAATGCGTTTCCTGCATCTTCGGCGGTGATGAAAACTGTTCACTACCACCAGGAGCATATACATGATTTTGCGTGGTTTTGTGATAAACGTTATCATGTATTGAAAGGTGAAGTTACGTTGCCACACACCGGCCGCAAGGTCACTACATGCGTGATGTACACGAACCGTTATGCAGGTTTTTGGAAAGATGCCGTTCCTTATGTTAATGATGCGCTTTCTTATTATTCAAAATGGAATGGTGATTACACTTACAATGTTTGCACAGCAGTCGACGGTGCATTGAGCGCGGGTGGCGGAATGGAATATCCTAACATCACTGTGATAGGTTCTGTAAGCAACGCCCTGATGCTCGACATTGTGATCACGCATGAAGTGGGGCACAACTGGTTTTACGGAATGCTCGGCAGCAATGAACGTGTGCACGGCTGGCTGGATGAAGGAATTAATTCGGCTAATGAATTACGTTATGTAGAGACCAAATATCCTGACAATGCATTGGTAGGCGGCACAAAAGGTCCGAATAAAGCGGCGGAAAAATTTGATCTTGACCGTTACAAGCATCGTGCTCAATATTACCAGCTGTATGCGTATTGTGCGCGTACGCATATCGATCAGCCGATTGAAACACATTCGAAAGATTTCACTTCTATCAATTACGGCAGTATCATGTACATGAAGAGCGCGATCGTTTTTGATTACCTCCGCTCCTACCTCGGCGATTCTTTGTACGATCATTGTTTCCAGGTCTATTTTGAAAAGTGGCATTGGAAACATCCCGGGCCGGAAGATATCCGCGTCGTGTTTGAAACGGAAACAGGAAAAAATCTCAGCTGGTTTTTTGACGATCTGATTAAAACAGATAAGCAGATCGATTATAAAATTGTAAACGTGCCGCGAATCAGCGACCCGGAAAATAAATTACAGGATCAGATCATAGTAGAAGTGAAAAATGTAGGAGAAGTGAACAGTCCTGTCTGCATCAATGCGATGAAGGATGGTAAAGTCGTCAAATCCATCTGGTATGATGGCTTTGAAGGAAAAATTGCGCTCATGTTTCCCAAAGGAGATTATGATCAGTTCATGATCGATCAGCCCGAAGTGATTCCTGAAGTGAATCGTAAGAACAATACATTTTACACACACGGACTTTTCAAAAAAGTTGAGCCGCTGAAGATTCAGCTTGCGGGAAGCTTCGATAATCCGACGCGCACGCAATTGTTCTGGATGCCAACAGTCGGCATCAACAAATACGACAAGTTCATGGTCGGCGCCGCATTTTACAACCACGTGGTTCCGGGCAAAAAATTCGAATGGCTGGTGATGCCGATGTACAGCGTGGGTGCAAAAACGCTTGTCGGCCATGCTGATGCGTTTTATCATATCCGCCCGGATAAAGTTTTCCAGGATCTTCGTTTCGGTGGAAATGTAAGCAGCTACCACTACAACATGCTGCACGACTACGATCTTCCTTACGGGTATGATGGAAATGTTCCTGACCGAAAGCTTGGATGGCTAAAAGTAGCGCCGGAAATTAATTTTGATTTTAAGAAAGCATTTCCGCGTAGCCCGTTATCGCATTCGATTAAACTTCGCGCCGTGTACACGAATGTCGAATACGTCAAACATTCTTCCAACGGAATTTATAATGACATTATGGAAGTTCACTCGTCAGAGCGAACCGTTTACGAAGCAAGCTATAGCTTTAAAAATTCGAGAAGTGTTCATCCTTTCGATGCGATGGTTACTTTTCAAACCAGCGAGCTTATGAATAAGCTGATGCTGAATGCGAATTACCATATTAATATTTCCGCAAAAAAGACAATTGACTTTCGTTTATTTGCAGGAACATTTCTCGGCACTCCGACCGGCGGAGATTATCGTTTCCGCATGAGTGGATGGAGCCCGAATGCTTTCAGCAACCATGATTATTTATTCGATCATGTTTTCATCGGAAGAAGCGAACGCGATGGTTTCTGGTCGCACCAGTTTGCGCTGGAAGATGGCGGCTTCAAAGCCTATACTGCAACCGGGCAAAGCGACAAATGGCTGACAGCGCTGAATGTAACAGTTCCGATGCCTGTAAAAAATAAAATTCTCGGATCTATTAAATTTTACGGCGATTTCGGATTGTATAATACCACGGGGCTTCTCGAAACAACATTCATGTATAATGCAGGAATCCAGATCATGGTCCTCGGAAAGGGAGTCTGTGATATTTACATACCGCTCATTTACTCAAACGACATCAAAAATTACAATACTGCAAATGGCGTCAGCTTCCCGGAAAGGATTCGTTTCACATTGCATCTTGAGCGATATAATCCATTCACCCTGTTGAATAACCTGGATTTATAGCATGAGCGAACGCACGGGCCACGAAGGAATTCCTGGAAAGAAAATATATTTCGCTTCCGATTTTCATCTCGGCGCACCCGACGCGGCCAAAAGTCTCGAACGTGAAAAAAGAATTATCCGTTGGATGGATTCTATCAAAGCCAATTGCGCGGAGCTTTTTTTAGTCGGTGACCTTTTCGACGTGTGGTTCGAATACAAACGCGTGGTGCCGAAAGGGTACGTTCGTTTTCTCGCTAAGCTTGCCGAATTTACCGACAGCGGAATTCCTGTTCACGTTTTTTCCGGCAACCATGATATGTGGATGTTCGGCTATCTCGTGGATGAATGTGGCGTAAAATTATACCACGAACCTATCCGCCGGGAATGGAACGGAAAGAAATTTTTCATTGGTCATGGTGATGGATTAGGCCCCGGAGATCGCCGTTATAAATTGATCAAAGGTCTTTTCCGCAATCGTTTTGCACAATGGTTTTACGCGCGCTTCCATCCTAATTTCGGAATGGCGACAGCAAAATATTTTTCGGATAAAGGTTTTGATAAAAAAGAAAGTCATTTTGAATATGCAGGAGATGAAAAAGAATTCCTGATGCAATATTCGAAATCGGTTTTAGCGAAAGAGCATGTGGATTATTTTGTTTTTGGTCACAGGCATTTGCCAATTGATAAAGAAGTGGGCGCGAAATCAAAGTATATTAATCTTGGCGACTGGATTAAGTATAATACTTATGGGGTTTTTGATGGGGAGAAGATGGAGTTGAAGACTTTTGAAGAGTGATTTTGTCTTTCATTTATGGAAAGCTATTTGACGTCTTGATCAGGTTGATTATCGATTTTAAGTCAGTCCTCAGATTTTGCCAAACAGCTGGTGCAAAAGCGTTGATCAGGATTGAGTTTTCAATTTATCCTGTCATTGTATAGCGTTCATTGCCGTGCTATAAATAATAGGTAGCAGAATTGCGCAATGAATGTTTTTTTATTCTTTTCGCTGCTTAAGACGATTTATTAATTCTTCCTTAGTTCGCACCAATTTTTCCGCCCGATTATTCGAGATAAAACCGTAATCATCCCAAAATATTTCTGCGCCATCTTCAATATGATCATAAACAGGAACGATATCTCCGATTCCCAAGAACTTAGATTCCATTTTCGTTTTGTGCGAATTCAAAAATGTATAATTACTTTCTTTGCCGATTTTTAATGCTTTACTATAAGCTTTTGCCGGTGTTGATCCATTAATTAAATGAAAGTTCCCATAAGTGGTCACCCGTCTTAATCCTTTACTTTTATCAGATGACTCAGGCTCGGGTTTTTCTATAATTTCAACAAGGAACCAATTGCCCTTATTAATAATTTTTTGTGCCATAAATTATTACAATTTATCTTCCAAATATCGAATGCATACAACAACAAAAAACCACCAACATCGCTGTCAGTGGTCTAATTCATAAACTGTTTTTTTGTCCGACTGAGTATTCCGTCAAATGAAATATAAACTTTTGATAATCTATTTCTTTGACGGAATGTATCGAAGGCGGATAAAAAGTCGAAGTCTAGAACGGCAGATCATCACTTTCCCCGGAAGAGAAAGAAGTATCAGGCGCAGAAACCGGATTTGAATTGGTATTGCTTACACCGGCTGTTTGTTGCGGCGCCGAGTTCGCTGCTTCAATTTTCCACGCTTCGATGGTATTGAAATATTTTGTTTCGCCTTGCGGAGATTTCCATTCACGCCCGCGAAGATTGAAGAACACACGAATTTCATCTCCTACGTTTGCATTATCAATAAGATTGCAACGGTCCTGAACCAATTGAAAACTGATCATTTGTGGATATTGGGAAGAATTTTCCTGGATTACAAAATCGCGTTTACGAAAACGTTCTGAAACTTTCTGCTCGTCGAATTTTACTTTAAGGGTGCCTGTGATATTGAACATGTGAAGAGAAATTAGTAATTAGTAATTGAGAAATTTAGTTGAAAAGGTAATTGGTTAAAAGGTGATTGGTTTTTAGAGTAGTAAAAGTAAAATAATAAACCGGAGGACTTGTTGGAATGTGGAAAACTTGGGAAATTGTAGCGTGGTGAACCTCAAAGGTTTCCGATGGCTTTGCGCGCCTGCATCCTTTGAGGTTTGCGCGCAGGCGATTTAAGCAATTCCTGGTAATTCCTTTTTTCGCGTGAGGGGATAGCAGTGGAAAGCCCAGACCTCGTTAAAAGAGCAGAAGATTTTCAATAATTATTTCTATTGACGAGGGAGGACTTGTAACGGATAGCCCGACCTGACGCAGGAAGGGCACGCCCAAGAAATGATGTTCGATTTACTATATATGAATTATGATTTCACCTTTCAATCACCAATCACATGCCACCTTTTTTACATATCCGAAAGCAGCACTTTCCACGCTTCTTCCACTTTGCCAAGATCGAGCAGGCCGGCAGCGATGTGATGAAGATGATCATCCAGCTTCCCGTGATCTTTTCCGTAATCCTGGAAAACCTCAAGGATTGCACCTGAAGTTTTGTACGCCTGAACTTCCTCTGCAGAAGGCATTGCAGAAACATTTCCCAAACGGCCAAGATGGTTTCCGGTCAACACTTTGCTTGTGCGGATATGTTCAGGAATTCCATCAACACCAATGCCGATGGTGGTGAGCGGTTTTGCAATTTTAAAAAGTGCATCGCCGGAAGCACGGTTATACCAATCGCCGCCCATGCGGGAAACCAGGTCGATCTTTTGCTGGTCGATCATTTTAGTTTCGGGATCAAGAACGTCTTCGTGAATATGAATCATGATGATCTCGCAGATGACAAGATTTCCCGCTCCGCCGTTTTGTCCGAGCTCGATAATATTCATCACTTTACATTCGAGCTGCACCGGCGATTCTTTCACCCGCGGCGGCCTGATCTTCACCGATGGAATTTCGGTAAGTCCGGCTTTTGTAAATTCATTTACGCCTTTCGCATATTCCGCGCTTGTAAGGGAAACCTGGTGGACAAGATCGTAGTTCACCATATTGATCACCACTTCAGGCACTTCTTTTACGTTATCAAATGTATTTTTCGTTAGCCCTGTGCGGCCGCTTCTTGCCGGAGAAAAAATAAGCACCGGTGGATTAGCCGAAAAAACGTTGAAGAAGCTGAACGGACTGAGATTTACATTGCCGTTTGCATCAACCGTGCTCGCGAAAGCAATAGGCCGCGGAGCAATAGCATGCAAGAGATAGCTGTGTAAAACAGGGATTTTTAAATCTTTTGGATCGAGTGAAAGCATGGGGTAAAATTACTAATTAATAATGTGCAGATTAATAATTGTTGTGGCAGGTGAAATTACAATGCAAGTGTGTGCTGAATTAATAACTGCCAGGATGAGAAAACTTTCCTGTCGCCCTTCATCGCACTTCGAATTATTAATCTGCACATTATTAATTAGTAATCTGCCACTCTTAATTCCCTTTATCTTCGCAGTATGAAAAAAGTTGCATTAATAACAGGTTCAACCAGCGGAATAGGACTGGCTATAGCAAAAGAGCTGGCCAAAGCAGGTTATGCTATTTCTTTCAACGGGTTAGAAAAAGATGGGGCTGAAATTTCGGCGGCTGTCGGAAAAGAATTTGGCGTGCCGGTTTTTTTCTCTGATGCGAATTTGCTGGATGTAGTGGCGATTGAAAAATTTATTTCGGAAACAGAAAAAAATCTCGGTCCGGTGGATGTGCTGGTGAACAATGCAGGCATACAGCATGTAGCGGAAATAGAAAAATTCCCTGCGGAGAAATGGAACGCGATCATTAACCTGAACCTGAACGCGGCTTTTCATACCACGCAGCTGGTGCTGGCAGGAATGAAAAAAAGAAATCACGGAAGAATTATAAATATTGCTTCTGCGCATGGATTGGTGGCGTCGGAATTTAAATCGGCGTACGTGGCAGCCAAGCACGGGCTGGTAGGTTTTACCAAAGTGATAGCGTTGGAAGGCGCGCCGTTCGGGATAACAGCGAATGCCGTTTGTCCGGGTTATGTAGACACGCCATTGGTGCGCAACCAGATTGCTGACCAGGCAAAAACGCATAACATGAGCGAAGAAGATGTGATTTCAAAGATCATGTTACAAAAACATGCGGTGAAAAAATTTGTGAAGCCCGAATCGCTCGGAGCATTATGTGTTTTTTTATGTTCCGACCACGCCGAATTAATTACCGGCACTGCAATTCCTGTAGATGGCGGATGGACGGCGCAATAATTCAAAAATTCAAAATTCAAAAATTCGGTCTTATGGCTGATAAAAGTTTTCTTCGCGTTATACTGGTGCTTTTTGCGGGATTTTTAACGTGGTGTTGGTTTCATTTTGGTTTCGGAAATGAGGTGGCAACTAATGGAATGATTGAGCACAAAACAACTTCAGATACGGTTTTACCAATTGCTGAAAAACCTGCGGAGCCTGCTTTTGATTCTCTTTTTACATTCCATCTTAATTATGGGCACGACAAAGATGGCTTGGGGGAAATTTTTGATACGATTCGCTCTATTGATATTATCCGGAAAAAAGACGGGGTCAAAATTCAAACGGTTATTCCTCCTACTTCTTTTTATTCACATTGGCTACCGCTTTTTGTAATAGAAGATATGAACTTTGATGGATACCTGAATTTCCGTGTGCTGGACTTTGTTCCGATGTATGCTTGTGAAACCTATCATTACTGGCTTTATGATCCGAAGAAAGACCGTTTTGAAATGAACTCCGCACTTGAAGTGACTTCCAATGTAAAGTTTGAAAAGGAATCCAAAACTATCACTTCACATTTTCGGGGTGGCGGACCATTTGATGAAAGAAATGAAATTTTTACCTGGGAAAATAAAAAGCTGGTGCTGCAATACAGTGAAGAAGTGTTCATGGGAATAAAAGAATATGAAGGAACGGTTTCCATGAAAAAGCGGATTGGTAGAAAGCTGGTGGAACGATCAAAAGATTACGATAGTATTCCATTTACAAGAGAGGGTGATATTATTTTTAATTGGGATGAAATGGGACAGTAGTCAGTTGTCGGTCATAATTAATAGCCAGGAGTGGATGATGATTTGTATTTAAAATCGTAATTCGTACATCCTACATCGTACTTCTTAGCTACCTTTACATCACTTTGACTCCAAGAAAACTTTTTGATAAAAAACACATTGCCCTCGCTTTACAAGGTGGTGGCGCGCATGGTGCATTTACCTGGGGCGTGCTGGATCGTTTGCTTGAGGTGGAAGAAATTGTGGCGGAAGGAATTTGCGGCACGAGCGCAGGTGCTGTAAATGCGGTGGCGCTTGCTTATGGCCTGCACATGGGCGGACCTGCACGGGCGAAAGAAATTCTCGAAAAGCTCTGGAAGAAGATAGCGCAGCAGGGTTCTTATTTATTCAAGCCTTCGCCGTGGGATAAAATGTTGGGACTGGGCGATATTCATAATTCACCCGGCTACCAGTTTTTTAATTCGCTTTCGCAATCGCTTTCCCCTTACCAGCTGAATCCGTTCAATTACAATCCGCTCAAAGATATTCTCAACGATTTAATTGATTTCGAAGAGTTGAAGCGGTACAACACAAAAAAACTATTCATCTGCGCTACAAATGTAAAAACGAACCGCGCGAAAGTTTTTCATAACGACGAAATTTCTGCGGACGCTGTATTGGCTTCTGCATGCCTGCCGTTTTTATTCCAGGCGGTAGAGATCGACGGCGAATCGTATTGGGATGGTGGCTATATGGGAAATCCGCCTTTGACGCCGCTGATTTCCGAAACGCAGACGCATGATGTGGTGCTGGTGAAAATAAATTCGATCAACATCCGCAAAGTACCAACCTCCGCGCGCGATATTGCTGAACGTGTGAATGAGATCAGCTTCAACAGCAGCCTTATCAATGAAATGCACATGGTGCATTACCGGAATGAACTGATCCGCAAAGGAGTTACTTTACCCGAGCAGAACCGCGAAATTTTTGTGCATTGTATTTCCGGCTACACCTCGCTCGACCATCTCTCCTACTCGAGCAAGATGAATACATCGTGGGAATTTCTTCAGCATTTAAAAGAAGAAGGACGCAAAACTGCTGATGAATGGCTGGAAAAAGAATATGACGCGGTTGGTGAACGTTCTACTTTCGATGTAGAAGCGCATTTTCTGAATAAATTTTAAAAGCAGGAACGAATTACGAATCAAACGAATATACGAATCGAAAAATCATCTTTCGTATATTCGTTTGATTCGTAATTTGTTCGCCTATTGATTCGCAGCAATAAACTTCTTCACCAACGAAATCACCTGCGGAATCGCTTCAAGATTTAACGTATGCCCGGCTTTTTCAATGACAATAAATTCAGCACCGGGAATATTATCCGCAACTTCTTTTGCAATTGCAGGCGGAATCAAAAGATCTTCTTCACCCTGCGCCACAACAACAGGAATTTTCACTGCGTTTAATTTTTTCCGGTAATCGCCACGCACGTTTGTAGCTTCCATTAATTTAAGCAGGCTGTCATTTAAAAGATCACGCCCTATCCTTGCTTCTTTTAAAGTTGCGATCGGGATCAATGGCTTTTCGAAATACGATTTGCCGAGAACTGTTGGCAGCATGATATCCAGCATGAGCGGATAACCACCTGCATGCAACGCGCTGATCCAGCTTTCACCGATGGCATTGAACAAAGCAGTGTTGTGCGCGAAGGTGGAAAGTAAAACCGCGCCGGTGAAAAAATCAGGATAATTCACAAGGAGATGCTGCGCTACTGCACTGCCGTAAGAAAGTCCGCAGAGAATTATTTTTCCTTTTACATGTGCATTCAGCAAATGAAAAACATCCGCAGCATGTTCATCAAACGTGCGGAATTTTTCTGCTGTTCCTGATTGTCCCTGGAACAACAGATCAAGCAGCACAACACGGTATTTTTCATAAAACGCAGGCGCAATTGCAGCCCATGACAAGGTGCTTTGCGAAAGTCCGTTCAGAAAAACGATGGTCGTGTCTGAAGAAACATTGCCCTGGATTTCAAAATAAAGCTCAGTTGTATCAGGCAGCCTGTGGATCATTTGCGCGGAAATTAATAAAAACCACTGCGAAGATACACATCCGGCAAATGCGATAAGAATACCGCCAATTTCTGGTAGTGTATCAGTTTCATCGGGCAGGTGTTTTTGCCACCGGGGCACCAAGACACAAAGAAAATGAAACTGATACACAACCCAATTTCTGAATTCCCGTTTAACTCAATGAACATTGTGCGTTTCATTGCCCGTTTTCGTAGCTTCGTATAAAGCAGGATAATAACTCATGGTAGCTGAAGAGATACATATCAATATCAATGATGCGCCGACTGCGATCCTGGCAATCGATGGAGAAGAGGAAATTTTCTTTTTCAACAACGCGGCAGAAAAGATTTTCGGAAAAATATCCGGGGGAATGAAATTTTCCGCGCTGCGCCACAGCAATGACATTCCTGAAATTTTAAAAAATTCCACAGCTGTAAAGCTCACGTTGGATGAAGGAGCAACACTGCAGCTCCTTAAATCATCAACTGGAAAGCCGGTTTATACCAGCGTTTATTTCGCTCCCGGCAAAGACGGATTTACTTCTGTTTTCATCCGCGACATCAGTTCGCAGATCAAATATATCGCGCAGGTAAAACAGCAGCTGGAGGTGGAATCCGATCTTCAGAAATCTTCACACATCGGGAGTGGAAACCTGGAAGACGCGCTGAATGAAATCGCGGTGGTGGCTTCGGAGACGATAGAAGTGACGCGCATGAACATCTGGAAATTTGATGAAGGATTTACGAGTCTCCGCAGCCTGGTGAATTACGATAAAAATGATGGCGGATTTACAGAGAACATTACACTTTACCATCACCAGTTTCCGAATTATTTCAAGCTGATGTTAACGGAAGAGATGATCGTAACCGTTGACGCGATGAATAGTCCGAGGACGGTTGAAATAAGAGAAAGTTACATTGTGCCGTTCGGGATTCTTTCCATGCTTGATATACCGATACGGATCGAAGGCAAGATGGTGGGCGTGGCTTGTTTTGAAGATACGAAGCAGCTGCGTCAATGGAATGTATCCGAGCAGAATTTCGCAGTATCCGTCGCGCAGATCATCGCTCAAACGCTCGAAACACATCATCGCCAGCAAGTGCAGCAGGATCTTGAGCAGGCCCTTTCAGAAAAAAAGCTGTTGCTCGCCGAGATCAATCACCGTGTAAAAAATAATTTCTCGCTCATCAGCGATCTCATCCGCTTCCAGGAAGCAAAAACAAAAGATGAGTTTCACCAAAAACTTTTTGCCGAAATAAGGGGGCGTTTGCTGAGCATGACGATGATTCACCGCCAGCTTTATTTAACTGATAACTTCGGCGCTGTTAATTTCCGTGATTTCCTGCTTGATCTTGCCGCGCATTTCAGAACTA
Organism: Bacteroidota bacterium; assembly: GCA_030855855.1. GTDB lineage: Bacteria > Bacteroidota > Bacteroidia > Palsa-965 > Palsa-965. The sequence continues at coordinate 41,513 of JALYQL010000331.1, forward strand.
CATTTGCCAATGAAGGTGTAGCGATTTCAACATTGCTCGACAATTGCCGCTTGCCCATAGGAAAAGCAGTGTTGTGCGGACTTGTGATCAACGAGCTGCTCACACACGCCTGCAGGAAAGCATTTGAAAAGCATGGAGGAAAACTTGTGACATTACGGATGAATGCGATTAATGACACGATCAGCATTTCTGTATCTGATAATGGCGGAGGCGTAAAAGATCCACATGACAGTTCAACTCACGAGCTTATAAAAGAACTGGTGGGCCAATTAAAGGGTTCTATCGAACTCTCAACCCCACTCGTCGCAACAACTACACTGAGCTTTTCAATTAGTTGATTTTGTGTATAAAATATCATTGTTTAATTGTCTTATTAATTAGGACGGTGGTAAACAATGTTATATTTTTAATTCTCTTATTCTCTAATCCTGAATCAGCATGAAACAAACGCTACATTTTTTCATTGCGATTTTCCTTTTCTTTTACAGCACCGGATCTCTTTATGCACAGGCATCGGCATGCCCCGCAGTAACTGTGGCGCCTGCCGGACCAATCTGTTCAGGAAACTGCGTGAATCTTACTGCCACAGTTCAGGGCTCGGTGGCTACAACCGCTTACAACGTTTCCACAATTCCATACAGCCCTTATGCATATCCCGGTGGCAATCCTGTCCTTATCAATATTGATGATACCTGGTCAGGCGTTATTACAATGCCGTTCTGCTTCCAGTTTTATGGAGTAAATTATACCCAGCTTCTTATTGGCTCGAATGCGCTTGTAACATTTGACATTGCCAACGCAAACGGATATTGCCAATGGCCGATCGGCAATGCAATTCCTAATGCAGCCAACCCGGTTAATTCTATTATGGCGCCGTGGCATGATATTGATCCTTCTATTGGCACTCCGACTTCTGCCACAGATATTAACTGGAAAGTTTTCGGAACAGCGCCTTGCCGTGAATTTGTGGTAAGCTGGTATGATGTTGCCATGTACAGCGGCTCCTGCAGCAGCCAGATCGCAACATCCCAAATGGTTTTGCACGAAACAACAAATATTATCGATATCTATATTCTGAACAAACCTCTTTGCGCCAGCTGGAATGCGGGCGCTGCAATTGAAGGAATTCAGAATAACACCGGCACACTCGCTACAGTTGTTCCGGGAAGAAATTTTCCGACACAATGGACAGCCTCCAATGACGGTAAACGGTTTATGCCCGCCGGTCCGCCCCAATATACGTTGAACTGGACAGGACCATCAGGAAGCCTCGGTAGCGCAAATCCATTGGTGGTTTGTCCTGCCACTACAACAACATACACGTGTACCGTAACAAATACAACCTGTGCAGCGCCCGTTATTGTCAGCGCTTCTACCACTGTAATCGTTACTGCAGGATTAACCACTACGGGATCACAGACGAATTCCACATCCTGCATAGCCTGTAACGGAACTGCCACTACTAATGTAACATCAGGTTCAGGTCCGTTTACCTATGCATGGCTACCAAGCGGAGGATCGGCGGCAACAGCGACAAACTTATGTGTCGGAACGTACACGTGTACGGTAACCAATCCTTCAGGTTGTACGGGAACACAAACATTTAGCATCACGGGCCCGACTTCTCCCACATCCACGCAGACGCATACCAATGTAAGCTGTAACGGAGGATGTAACGGAACCGCTACAGTAAATGCTTCAGGCGGAACCGCGGGTTATACTTATTCCTGGGCGCCAAGCGGTGGAACCGGAGCTACAACCACGGGCAGATGCGCGGGAACATTCACCTGCACCATTACAGATGCGAATGGCTGTGTAATTACAAGAACATTTAATATTACACAACCACCGGCACTTACAGCAACATCAAGCTCCACACCTGCAAATTGCGGGGGCAATACAGGAACTGTTACTGCAAATCCGTCGGGCGGAACTCCCGTCTATACTTACTCCTGGAATACTGCGCCGGTACAAAACACGGCTACAGCAACGGGATTGCCATCAGGTTCTTACACCTGTACCATTACAGATGCTAACGGATGCACTACAACAACTATAGCTGTGGTAGGAAGCACCGGTGGCATCACAGGTTCGATCACTGCAAGCACAAACGTTTCCTGTTTCGGAGGATCAAACGGATCTGCGACAGCTGCGCCGAGCGGAGGATCTGCACCGTATGTTTATTCCTGGAATTCAGCGCCACCGCAATCGACTGCAACCGCCACCGGATTACCAGCAGGATCGTACACCTGCACCATTACAGATGCAGGCGGATGTATTGCAACAGTTACGGTTACGATTACACAACCAACTGCAGTTACAGCAACCGTTACACAGGTAAATGCAATCTGTAACGGAGGAAATACCGGCTCGGCAACAGTCACTCCATCCGGTGGAACGCCGGTATATACTTACTCCTGGAATACAGCGCCGGTACAAACTACTGCAAATGCAACTGGCCTTACTGCAGGATCCTATACCTGCACGATCACAGACGCAAATGGTTGTATTATCACACGAACAGTCAACATCACACAACCATCAGCGGTTACTGCAAGCACAACCACTACTCCATCTACCTGCGGAAACCCGAATGGAACTGCCACGGTTACTCCCGGCGGCGGAACCGGCCCATACACTTATTCGTGGAATACAACACCTGTGCAGACAACCGTAACCGCAACAGGATTACTTGTCGGTTCATATACTGTTACCGTGACTGATTTCAATGGATGCAGTACTACTGCTATTGCTACCGTTATCAATTCAGGCGGCCCTGCAGCTTCCATTTCATCCTCCACCAATATCGCCTGCTTTGGCGCAAGCACAGGTTCAGCCACTGCGACACAAACCGGTGGAACAGGACCATTCTCTTATTCATGGAACTGCGCGCCGGTGCAAAATACTGCGACAGCGACTGGTCTGCCTGCAGGATCTTATATCGTTACAGTAACAGATGCAAACGGATGCGTGTCTGCTGCAAGCGTTACATTAACACAAAACCCTGCTATTACCGCAACCCAATCGCAAGTAAACGTTTTGTGTAACGGCGCATGTACCGGCGTAGCGACAGTTGTGCCTTCGGGTGGAACAGGGACATATACCTATGCATGGCTGCCAAGCGGCGGAAGCGGGTCAAGCGCGACTTCACTTTGTGCAGGCACATATACATGCACGATCAGCTCTCCGGCAGGTTGCAGCATAACACAATCCTTTACCATCACACAACCGCCTGCATTAACGGCAAGCGGATCGCAGGTGAATGAACTTTGTAATGGCGGAAATACGGGTACCGCAACCGCGACACCTGCCGGGGGAACTCCTCCCTATTCTTACTCATGGAACACGGCACCCGTGCAAACTACTCAAACAGCAACCGGACTTATCGCAGGATCATATACCTGCACAGTAACAGATGCAAATAGCTGCACAACTACGGTAACGTTTACGATCACACAACCGGCAGCGCTCACCGCAACTACGAGCTTTGTGCAGGCAACGTGCGGCAATGCAAATGGTTCAGCTACTGTTACGATCGGCGGAGGAACTCCGGTGTATGGTGTAAGCTGGAATACAGTTCCGGTGCAGACGACTACAACTGCAACAGGATTATTAGCAGGTTCTTATACGGTAACGGTAACAGATGCGAATAGCTGTTCAGTCACAGCCACAGTTACTGTTACGAATGCAGGATCACCAACTGCTGTAATAACAGCTTCAACCAATGTTTCGTGCTTCGGCGGAAATAATGGTGCTGCAACTGTTACAGCAGGTTCAGGTTCACCACCTTATTCTTATTCGTGGAACACAGTGCCTGTTCAGACGACAGCAACAGCAACCGGTCTGACAGTCGGTTCATACATTGTTACAGTAACGGACGCAAATGGCTGTACTTCTACTGACAGTGTAATTATAACAGAGCCGCCTACACTTACAATTTCAGGAAACTCAACTGATGTTGATTGTTTTGGTAATGCAACAGGCACCGCAACTGTCATTGCAGGTGGCGGAACTCCGGGCTACATGTATTCCTGGAACAGCACTCCGGTTCAAAACACTGCCAATGCAACTGCGCTTCCTGCAGGATCATACACATGTACAGTTACAGATCTCAATGGATGCACGATCACGCAATCACTAACTATTACAGAGCCTCCACAGCTGACTCTTGCGGTTGCAGGATTTAACGTAACCTGCTTCAGCGTATGCGACGGACAAGTAGTTGTGATCCCAAGCGGTGGAACACCGAATTACATTTTCAGCTGGAATACAGGTTGCAATATGCCAAGCTGCAATAATATCTGCGCTGGTTCATATACTGTGACTGTTACTGATCAGAATGGTTGCATCGCAACTGCTTCGACAACTGTTACTGAGCCAACGCCAATTGTCATCAACACTGCTGCTGTGGATGCGAATTGCAATTTATCAGACGGCTCTGCATCAGCTACTGCAAACGGAGGCACAGGAACATTGACTTACCAATGGATTGGCGGACCTGCAAATGCAAATTACAATAACATTCCTGCCGGCACTTATTCTGTGATTGTAACCGATGCAAACGGATGTTCTGACACAGCAACGGCGACAGTAAACAATTTAAACGGAGTCATCGCTTCACTTACTTCAGTTACAAATCTCACCTGCTTCAACAGCAATGATGGCATGATTGTAACCGGGGCAAATGGTGGTGTAACTCCTTACACGTATTCATGGACTGCTCCTGCAGTGAGCCTTACAGGTTCGGCTTCCTCACTTTCAGCAGGATCATATACACTCACTGTAACGGATGCGAGCGGATGTATTGCAACAGTTTCCGCAACTGTTACGCAGCCGGCAGATGTAACGCTCACTGCGTCTGCTGCACCGCCTGTAGTGTGCGAAGGCGCTGGTGTGCAGCTTTCCGCAACAGGTGCCGGCGGAACACCGGGATACACGTACATGTGGATGCCGGGAACATTGCCGGGAAATACACAGAACATAATTCCGCCTGCAACAACAACGTACACTGCTTATATCGTTGATGCAAACGGATGTTCAGACAGCACAACTGTTTTAGTGACTGTTAACCCTGTCCCTGTAGCCGCGCTGACTGCGAATATCACTGCAGGCTGCGAAGCGTTGTGTGTTAACTTCTCTGATCAATCTGCAATTTCAGCTCCCGGCGTGATCAATTCATGGTCATGGGATTTTGGCGACATCACTCCGCTTTCCACATTACAAAATCCAACACATTGTTTTGCCAGCGCCGGAGTGTACACTGTCATTTTAAACATCAGCACCGCAGACGGATGTACTTCGACAATTACAATGCCGTCGTACATCACCGTTTTCGCTAACCCGGTTGCTGCATTCGGCGCTTCTCCACAACCTGCAACTATTCTTGATCCGCTGATCGCATTCTCAGATTCTTCGATCAACGCAGCAACATGGAGCTGGAGCTTCGGCGATCTTACGAATGCAACTTCCACTTTGCAAAATCCATCTTTCACTTACCCTGATCCGACATGCTACCAGGTTGTGCTTGCAGTAGCATCAAGTGACGGATGTGTGGATACGACTTCGAAGGAAATCTGCATCGGGCCTGACGTGACTCTTTACGTACCGAATGCGTTTACTCCGAATGATGACGGCACAAATGATTTATTCTTCCCTGTACAGATCGGCATTGATCCTGATAAATATGAGCTGTGGATCTTTGATCGTTGGGGAAATATGATCTTCTACACTACTGATCTTGCCAAAGGATGGGATGGCCGAGTACAAGGCGCCTCCGAAATCTGCCAGATCGATACGTATGTCTGGAAGATCAAAGCGATTGATATGCTTGGCAACAAACATAATATCGAAGGTAAAGTGAGCATCGTGAAATAGTGCTGGAAGTGACATTGATTTTCAGAAGAAACATTATGGTGAAATTTTAGCGGCAGGAAAAAAGTAGCAGCGGCAGTAAGAAAGTAGAAAAGGTCAGGAGTTAAAAGTCGGATAGTTTAGATCTCCCTTTCAAGCCTTTACTGCCACTGCCCCTTTTCCCTTTACCGCCGCTGCCGCTTTTTTTTACGCCACTGTCGCCTTTTCCCTTTACTGCCACTGCCGCTTTTTTTTACTGCCGCTGCCGCTCCTTTCCCGCCGCTTTCCCATAAGGCAATCTCCCATTCCAGGAGTTCCTGTCCTTTATCAGCTAACGTTGGCTTCTTT
>JALYQL010000339.1 GCA_030855855.1 Bacteroidota bacterium
CACCACTTTATCATTGCCATCACGCGGATCATTTCAAATCCCGAAATCGTCGAATTTTTGAATAGATCGGAAATTGTTTTGCCGGCAGGAAGAAATAATTACCAATTATCAATTGGGAAAGTGGAACTACTCAGGCGACAAAGAGAGAAGTGCGTCGGTTTAAAGACCTTCCGTCAATCCAATTATCACTTCCCGGTAATCAATTTTTTCAGCAGGTTCTTTCTTTTCTCCGAAGGCAGAACAAATATCTTTTCCTGCCGGCAACAAATAGCTTTTAATCCCAACTTTTTTCGCGCCTTCAATATGTTGCGGCGAATCGTCGATGAATAATGTTTCCTCCGCAAGCAATCCGTTTTCGTTTAATACAAATTCAAAAATTTCGGCGTCCGGTTTTCTTTTTCCGATGCGGCAGGAATAATACCAGCGTTCGAAATATGCAGAGAAATCCCTGAAGCCGTATTCCTTTTGCAGGTAAGCGGAAAACGCAGTGACGTGAATTTCATTGGTGTTGCTCAATAAAAACAAGCGATATTTTTTCCCAAGCGACTTAAGCAATTCCAATCTTTCTTTCGGAAGATCAAGCAGCATTGCGTTCCAGGCTTTATCAATTGCTTCATCGGTGATAGTGTCAGGCAGAAATTTTTTCAGGTGATCGCGGAATTCCTTTTCCGAAATTTTTCCGCGGTCAAAATCATCGAAGCAGCCTGTTTGCGTGATGGTGGAATACTGTTCTTTAAAATCAGGCATTCCCACGCTTTCGAATGCTTTTTGTGTCGCTGCCGGATCGAGATTGAGAATTACCCCGCCGAGGTCAAAAATGATGTTACGGATCATAATGCAAAACTACCGGAAAGCAGGTCAGAGTTTGGGAAGTTGAAAAATTGAAGTTGAAAAGTTATTTCCTTCTTCCAACCTTCCCATTTGCCCTGAAATCTGGCGGAACGTGAAAAACGTATATTTACAGAACACATGAAAAAGCTCCCTATCTATACGCTCATAGGCCTTATAGCAGGCCTGGCTGCTGTTCCGCTTTTATTTGTTGGTCATTGGATGCTTGTCGCCGCACTCACCGCGCTGGCCGGCTATCTTATCGCGATGAAGGACTTTTCAAAATTTACCGGAAAACTTCAATTCCTCACACAGATATTTACCGGCCTCATGGTGGGCGTGGCGCTGGAGTTTCCTTTTGAACATTTTCCTTTCCTCGTGCTCACCATGTTTTTTGTCATTCTCGCCACATTCGGCCGCATTATGTTTTTCCGCTTTTTCGGATATACCGGCAAAACATGGTTTGAAATCTCGACGCTCTTTCTCGCATTCGCCACGCATGTTGCGGGAAATATGTTTGCGCACAGCGATGCAGCATCATGGCTGGTTCCTGGTCCTGCGCTGGTTTTCGGCTGCATTATCACATGGGGAATTGTGAAGGATAAAAAACAGCTGCTTACCGGAACAAGCAAAGGCTATCGTGTTGCGATCGGTTCTCCCGCGCCGCCATTCACACTTCCCGACCAGGATGACAAACCTGTAAGCCTTTCTGATTTTTATGGAGACAGGCACCTGCTTCTGATTTTCGTGCGCGGCGATTGGTGTCCCGGCTGCCACATGATGCTACGCACTTACCAGAAAGAGGCAGAACGTTTTAAAACAAAAAACATTTTTGTGCTTTCTATTGGTCCCGATCCTGTGGGTGTAAACCGTGAAATGGTGGAAAGGCTTAATCTCGATTTCAAAGTGCTTTCCGATGCAGGACAGAAAACCGCCATGCGATACGGTGTTCAGATTGATGAATATGATAACGCGTTTGCTGAGAAGTATGAAGAAGGGATTCCTTTACCGGCGTCTTTTCTTGTAGACAAAAACGGCGTGGTGCGTTATGTGTCGCGACCGGATAAAGTAGGGGAATTTCTCAACCCGTCATTGATATTCCCCATCATTGACAAATTAAATTAAACTCCGGGAATCGCTTATGTTATACGCCCTCATCGTTGCTGCAATCGGTGCATTGATCCTTGGCATTGTCGCTGTCAGTGCCCTGCAATCCAGGGAAAAAATGAAATCTGAATTCGATGGTTTCAGTAAGCAGATCACTAATTATGAAAGTATTATTGACCAGGCAAACGATGCCATGCTGGTGATTGATATTGTGAACGGACGTGTGCATCAATCCAATCCGAGCGCGGCAGTTATGCTTGGTTATACAAAAGCGGAGCTGGAAAAAAAATCGCTTTTTGATCTTCACCCTAAAGATATGCTTGAAAAAAGCTCAAGCGTGGTGGCGGATGTGTGGGAGAAAAAAGGATTGATCTACAAAGACATTCCGTTCGTGACAAAAACCGGTGAAATTCTTCCGGTAGAATGCAGCGCAAAGGTGGCGCCGTTTGGTGGTCGTCCTGCAATAGTCATTTATGCGCGTGATATCCGGGAGCGTCTTGCGTTGGAAGAAGAGATCCGCCAGCAGCAGTACATCATTGAAGTGAAAAACAAAGACATCACCGACAGCATCAATTACGCGAAACGAATTCAAACAGCAATTCTCCCTACTGAGGAGGAAATGACAAAGATTGCGAAGGACTATTTTGTTTTTTATCGTCCGAAAGATATTGTGAGCGGCGATCTTTACTGGGCCGCGGCGGTGACCACATCGCCCGGGTCGGGACGGAATGAAAAGCTTGCGGTGATCGCTGCATTGGATTGTACAGGTCATGGTGTGCCGGGCGCCTTTATGAGCATTGTGGGACATACCATTCTCGAACAAACGCTGACAGAGCCTTCTGTAAACAATCCTGCCGCTGCGCTGGATTACCTGAACAACGGCGTGATCAAAACGCTGAAGCAGAAAGCCGACGACGATTTTTCGATCAAAGACGGAATGGACATCGCGATTGTTGCCATTAATTATGAAACGCGCGTGCTTGAATTTGCCGGCGCGAACAATCCGCTTTACATCGTTCGTGGCGACGAGCTGATCGAAATCGACGGCGATAAACAACCGATCGGCGCATACCTGAAGGAAGCACGATTGTTTAAAAACAACAGGATCCAATGTCAGCCCGGCGATTGTGTGTACGTGTTTACCGATGGAATTCCGGATCAGTTCGGGGGACCGAAAGGCAAAAAGTTTAAGTACAAACAGCTTCAGGCGTTGTTGAAGAGTAATCATTCGAAGCCAATGAAGGAGCAACATACCGCCATTGTAAAAGCGATCGACGATTGGATGACTTATCCGACGCCGGGTGCAGGAAATTTTGAACAAACGGATGATATCCTGATGATCGGATTAAGAATTCCATAGCCACTCATTTAATAAGGGATAAGGAATTGAAAAATGATAATCCCAGGTGTTGAAGAATTTCCCCACAATTTTTTTTTGCTCATCGCTTTTTCATAAGCGAAAATACGCAGGCACGTAATTTGGGAGAGCTATTGATATACGTAAATCAATAGCTATGAAAAAAATCTTTACTCTATTAGCGTTCGTGATTTTTACAATGTCATCCAGCGCACAGGTGGTTTCCATCACGATCGATACAATTTATTATTCGCCGTCAAGTCCATCCGCTGGTGATAGTATTTACCTCCACTTAAGCGGATCTGCAAATTGTCAGTTTGCACAGCAAGGTCCGACATTCATCAGCGATACCGGACGACATCACACACTTTCAGTCTGCCTGTTCGGCGAGCAGAACACACCGCCATCAACTTTCAGCCTGACTTACGCTGTTTACCGGGCGAATAGTGCAGGACAGGATACGCTTGAATGGATGTTTTTTTACAACAGGTATGACACATTATTCTGCGACACAGTATTAGACATGGGTGTATTTTTCGTCAATGTCGGTCCGGCAGCTGTTCTTTCTCAGCAATCGCACTCATTATCTGTGAGCTGGAATCCATACGCTTCTTCACTAACGTTAGATCGCCTGGAGACAGAAGCGGAATTCAGATTGATGGATATGAGCGGAAGGGTTATCCGTTACCAGCAATTAAATGCCACCAGCGCAGAAATCAGAATTGCCGATCTCAGAGAAGGAATTTACCTGGTTTACATTTCTGATAACGAAGGAATGTTGTACCGCAAGAAAATATTTATCGGGCAGGAAGGAAAATAAGAGGGATTTTAGATCGGGTGATTTTAGATTTTAGATTGGGAAAAACGAATCGATCTAAAAGCACCCGATCTAAAATATTACGCAGGAGCATTTCCTCCTTTCTTACGCATTTGAGACACCAACCGATTTTGTGAAAATTAAATTTATCGGACAGGAAGGAAAATAGTGGTGATTTTAGATTGGGAAAAACGATTCAATCTAAAATCTAAAATAATTCATTCTAAAATATTAAGCAGGAGCATTTCCTTTTTTCAAGGTAATAACTGTCACTTCAGGCCAGATTCCTACGCGCGCGGGCATTGCCAGGAATCCGAAACCGCGGTTCACGTAAATATGTCTGCCGTTTTCACCGTATAATCCGGCCCAATGCGGGTAGCGGTATTGAACAGGGCTCCATTTAATCCCCGGAATTTCAATACCGAATTGGGCACCGTGTGTATGTCCTGAAAGCGTGAGGTGAATATGTGTTTTGTGCTTGCTCACTATATTATCGAAGTGAGAAGGATCGTGCGAAAGCAGAATCTTGAATGCGTCTTGCGGAACATTAACAAGCGCTTTATCAAGATCTCCGTTCTGTTTAAATCCGCCGGTGCCCCAATTTTCCACGCCGACGAGTGAAAGTTTCTGTCCGTCTTTTTCAATCACGGTATTCTCGTTTCTCATCAGCTTAAAGCCGATCTGCGAATGAATAGAATACAAGTGCTCCATATTCTTTTCTTTCGCCTGCTGGGAAGGCCATTCAATATAATCGCCGTAATCATGATTTCCCAGGATAGAGAATTGTCCGTAAGGCGCTCTTAATTTCGAAAATTCATCCATCCATGGCAGCATTTCAGTCGCCGCATTATTCACCAGATCGCCGGTGAAAACCACCAGGTCAGATTTCTGATCATTGGCCATTGCAACAGCGTGCGCAATTTCTTTGCGGTCGGAATCAGGATCAAAGCTGCCGGCATGTATATCAGAAAGCTGAGTAATGGTAAAACCGTCAAACGCCTCCGGCAGATCAGGATAATAAATAGTTTCGCGCAGCACCCGGTACTTGAATTTGCCGAGAACAAGTCCGTGCAGTATACCGAGAAACGGAATTGCCGCTGTAGCCGCCGCGATCACGCTGACGAATTTTCTCCTGCTCACAGAATATGTCATCGGATCTTCTTTCACGATCATATTACGTCCGACAGCGAAAAACGAGCGGAACAGGCGATAAATATCTTCGCCGAGGAGGAAGACCATAAACAGCAATTTCGGTACGAAGAGCAAAGCCCAGAAGCCGATGAAAGTGTTTCCTGATTTCGGAAATTCGCTGGTATTAACGGCATAGATCATAATGCCCGCCAGCCACGCATACATTGACAGGCTGAGAACCCAATAGCCCCAGTGGATGATTTTGCGTGTACGTGTTTCAAGGCCGGTGGTGAGTGTGCGTACGCCTGTAAAAACGTAATAGTCAACCAGCAGCAGAAAGCCAACAAAAATGAGAATACCCAGTACGTTAGGAGATCGGCGCATAAGAAGTGCAAAGTTAGCTGGACAGTCGTACAGGAAAGGTTAAATATTTTAAATTGGGGGGGAAATAAATTTGCTGGCAACTTAAACCGATGGGCGCGTTTCCATGCTGAGTTCCTTTTTGGGTTGGAAAGTAATGTAATCCATACCAGCAGGAGTAAAATAAAAAAGAGCACCGTTTTTTAAACGATGCTCTTTCAGAATATGTGGTGGGCCCACTTGGAATCGAACCAAGCACCCACAGATTATGAGTCTGTTGCTCTAACCGAATGAGCTATAGGCCCTCTTGACAGGATTGCAAAAATAGTGAATCAAAAGGATTTTAAGGAAACTGCTTTGAGATAATGCCGTTTTTCCACTGAATAATTACAACGGCGGCAATTCCGGGTAATCGAAAAATTCTTTCATTGCCGGAACATTGTTGTTTTCTTCTGTAGCATGGAAGCACGAAAAGACGGTTTTTCGCGAAGCCTGGCCTTATTGCAACGTTTGCTTTTGCTAATTTTGATTGGTAAATCTTCCTGCTATGAAAACGATTTCAACTCTTCTCATCCTTTTGTTGTCTTACCTGAATCTTTCTGCCCAGAAATGTATAAAAGGCGATTGCTCAAATGGTGTGGGCACAATGCTTTACCAGGACAGCAGCAAATACCAGGGCAACTGGAGAAACAACAAGAAGAACGGGCAGGGCATTTATTATTTCAAAAACGGACATACATATGTCGGGACATGGGTGGATGATAAAAAGACCGGGCAGGGAACTTATACCTGAGTGGATGGAACCGAATATTCGGGCGAGTAGAAAGACGGCATCAGAACCGGACAAGGAAAGTTTAAATCGAAGGACGGAACAGTGTATGAAGGCGGATTCCTCGATGGAGAATTTGACGGACAGGGCACTGAAACATTTGCTTCGGGAACAAAATATGTGGGCGGTTGGAAAACCGGAAAAAAAAGCGGACAGGGAACTCTTTCTTTTTCCAATGGCGATAAATATACCGGTTCATTTTTGGCGGGGGAGTTTAGCGGACAAGGGACGCTTGCTTATATTACAGGAACGAAATATGTGGGCGAATGGAAGAACGGCCAGAAAAGCGGTCGCGGAGTTTATAATTATTCCAACGGCGATATTTATGATGGCGAATATCTTGCTGATAAATTCAACGGGCAGGGAATGCTTACATATGCTACCGGTGATAAATATACCGGCGTATTTTTGACAGGAGAATTCAACGGACAGGGCACGCTTACTTACATTTCAGGGACGAAGTACGAAGGCGAATGGAAGAACGGTCAGAAAAGCGGTCGCGGAGTTTATCATTATTCCAACGGTGATATTTATGATGGCGAATATCTTGCAGATAAATTCAACGGCAAAGGAACATTAAATTACATCGGCGGAACAAAATATGAAGGCGAATGGAAGGACGGTCAGAAAAGCGGGCAGGGAATTCTTTCCTATTCAAACGGCGATAAATACGCTGGAGGTTTTTTAGCAGATAAATTCAGCGGGCAGGGAACCTATACCTATGTGAATGGCGGTAGTTATATGGGTGAATGGAAAGACGGTAAGAAAAACGCCAGGGCACATTAATTTCAGCCAGCGGTACAAAACAAGAGGGAATGTGGAAGGAAGGAGAGTTTGTGGAGGAATAAAAATGTGCAAATGAATAATGTGCAGATTAATAATTGTTGACATCATTCTACGCGCCCTCGGATTAAACCAGGGAGGATAAGGAAAAATATAAAGACAAGCTATCCGTTTTTATCCGCCCAATCAGTGTCATCTGTGTTCCATTTCCACACCAAGAAGGTTTGCCAATCCTTCGTCAAGCTAAGAGTTGGCTTCTACACAAACTTTTAACAGCAACTCTGCTCCAACGCTAATTCCCCAATTATTAATCTGCACATTATTAATTTCTTCTTTCCATTTTCTCTAAAGCAATTTCTCCACCACTTCCGCAAAATGTTTGTGCTCCAGCGATTGTATTCTTGCTGCGAGTGACTCAACTGTATCATCTGCATTCACTACACACGAAAATTGCGCGATGTGCTCGCCTTCGTCAAAATGTTCATTCACAAAATGCACTGTAATTCCGCTTTCTTTTTCACCTGCGGCTAAAACGGCTTCGTGCACTTTTTTTCCATACATACCTTTGCCGCCGAATTTCGGAAGCAGCGCAGGATGAATATTTACAATGCGATCCGGAAAGGCTTTGATCACTGCTACCGGAATCAGCCAGAGAAATCCTGCGAGAACTATGAGATCAATGCCGCGCTCTTTCAGCCCCGCCACAATCGATTGATCGCCAAAAAAATGTTCTTTTGAAATGATGAGCGTTTCAACGCCAGAATCATTTGCAATCTTCACCACACCTGCATCCGCACGATTGCTCACGAGCAAAGTTACCTGGCCATTTTGCCGTCCAGAACCTGTCGAAGGATCAAAGTATTCAATTAACCTTTTAGCGTTCGTTCCCGCGCCTGATGCAAAGACAGCAATTCGTTTCACGGGCGTAAAGGTAATTGGGAAAACAGGAAATGGAGAAAATAGTAAATCAGGATGCATAAGGTTTCTTCAACCCCCTGATTTTCTGTTTCCCGTTTTTCCCTTAATTTCCCAATTCCCAATTTCGTATTTCCCCCTTAATTTCCTGATTCCCCTATTTCGATTTCCCTCAAAAACCCCCGAAATCCGCCTGAAAAGCACCAACCAACGGCATAATAGGCCTGTATATCAAATAAATACAACAAACCTTTTGTTATTTTGATCCTACAGCTATCTTTGCAGCCATATTAAACTTAAAAACAGCTTAACAATGTCAGAAATCGCAGGAAAAGTGAAAGCCATCATCGTTGACAAATTAGGGGTTGACGAAAAAGAGGTTACAGAAACAGCAAGCTTCACCAATGATCTTGGTGCTGATTCTCTTGATACAGTAGAGCTCATCATGGAGTTTGAAAAAGAATTTAACATTGCTATTCCGGATGATCAGGCAGAAAAGATCAATACAGTAGGAGAAGCGATTAAATATATCCAGGAACACGCGAAGTAATACTTCCTGTTTGACTGGCAATCAGTCGTTCCTTTTATTTATTAAAACTAACGGGGCATGCAGCTGAAACGAGTTGTTGTCACAGGCCTTGGTGCGATTACGCCCCTTGGCAATACTGTGCAGGACTATTGGAACAATCTAGTGGCCGGGAAATCCGGAGCCGCCAGAATTACCCGTTTCGATTCCTCGAAGTTTAAAACGCAATTCGCCTGCGAAGTAAAAGGATTCAATCCTGAAGATTATTTCGAGAAGAAAGAAGGGCGCAAGCTCGATCCTTATTCCCAATACGGAATCGCAGCTGCCGACCAGGCAGTGCGCGATGCCGGATTGAACGGTGATTCCATCGACAAAACACGTGTTGGTGTGATCTGGGGATCAGGAATCGGCGGACTTCAGACTTTTCAGGACGAATGTTTCGCATTTGCAAAAGGAGAAGGAACACCTCGTTTCAATCCTTTCTTCATTCCGAAAATGATCGCCGACATTTGTTCGGGTCATATTTCCATTCGTTTTGGTTTCAACGGACCGAATTTTACCTGCGTTTCTGCCTGCGCTTCATCTACGAACGCCTGTATTGACGCATTCAATTACATCCGCCTGGGAAAAGCAAATGCAATTGTTACGGGTGGATCTGAAGCTGCGATCTGCGAAGCGGGAATCGGCGGGTTCAATGCTTGTCACGCAATGAGTTTGCTCAACGACACACCTGAAATTGCTTCACGTCCTTATGATAAAGACCGTGACGGATTTGTTCTGGGTGAAGGTGCGGGCGCAATTGTTCTGGAAGAATTAGAGCACGCCCTTGCACGCGGTGCGAATATTTACGCCGAGATTGTAGGTGGCGGAATGAGCGCGGATGCACATCATATTACTGCCCCACATCCGGAAGGATTAGGAGCGGCTCTTGTGATGAAAAGCGCTCTGGAAGATGCAGAAATGCAGCCAATCGAAATCGACTATATCAATACACACGGCACTTCAACTCCATTAGGAGATACCGCGGAATTAAAAGCAATCCGGAAAATATTCGGTGAGCAGGCATTCAAGATGAATATCAGCTCTACGAAATCGATGACCGGCCATTTGCTTGGAGCTGCCGGCGCCATTGAAGCGATCGCGACCATTCTCGCTGTAAAAAACGATATCATTCCCCCGACGATCAATCACTTTACAGATGATCCGGAAATTGATCCGCGTTTCAATCTTACGTTTGGAAAAGCACAAAAACGAGAAGTACGCGCGGCTATCAGCAATACTTTCGGGTTTGGCGGACATAATGCTGCGGTAATCGTTCGAAAATACCCGGCTTAATTTTTTTTATTTTGAGAGCAAGACTGCAGGCACTATTCTCGAGCGGGCAGGAAAAAGAATTTCGCAATATGTTGCGCAATCTTCTTGGGTTCTGGCCGGGGAATATTTCGCTCTATCGCAAAGCATTTACGCACAGCTCTGCAGCCAACCAGAACAAAACAAAAGAAATGCCGCGTGAAAGCTACGAGCGCCTGGAATTTTTGGGCGATGCTGTGCTGAGCTCGGTGATCGCGGATTATCTTTTCAAAAAATTTCCATTCAAAGACGAAGGTTTTCTTACCAAGATGCGCTCGCGTATTGTGAGTCGTCAGCAATTAGGAAAGCTCGCGGTGAAGTTCGGCGTCGATCGTTTTATTGTTGCTGAAACCGGGTTGGCAGGAAGAAGTAATTCCATCAACGGCGATGTATTCGAAGCATTGATCGGCGCAATTTATATTGACAAAGGCTATCCGTACACCGCGAAATTCATCAATGAAACCATTCTCCCTTACCACATGGACATGGAAGAAATTGAAGCGAACGATAATGATTACAAAAGCAAATTGATCGAGTGGGCGCAGAAGGGAAGAAAAGAATTACGCTTCAATCTCGTAGAAGAAAGCGGCGCCGGCCAATTCAAAATTTACACCGTTGAGATCATGATCGACGGAGTTCCGAATGGAAGAAGTCAGCACCAAAGCAAAAAAAGAGCGGAGCAGGAAGCGGCGGGAATTTGTTTGGTGGCGTTGGGGATTCAGTAAGGAATATGCGGACATACATTTCTCACGTTCATTTCTCTTCCTCCAATGTGATGATGATCTTATTCTTCACGTGCTGCACAATTACAATTTTTCCCGTTTTAAACCCTGTTTCCTGCAACCATTTCCCGCAAAGCCTGATCTCCGGAAAAAGCACGAATTTGTAAGTTCTTGAAAAGAACTTCTGGTAGATTTTCAGCCGTCTTTTTCCGGTGGGTTGAGAAGTGCTCGATTTCATATAAACATTGTATTTATTACACAATATTACAATAATTAGTAATAAAAAGTAAATAATAGCACGCAAAAAGATTGTTTTGTGTCTTATCAAGTCATTATCAATTATTTAAAATTATAAGAGATTTACACCAGACTTAATAAATTTGCAATATGCCGAAATTAATATTGAATAGGATCAAGTCTGTTTTAGCAGACAAGAATAAGAACAACAAGGAATTGGCGAAGCATTTGGGTAAAACAGAAACCACTATTTCGCGCTGGTGTACGAATGATATTCAGCCGACGATTGAAACGCTTTATGAAATTTCGAAATTCCTGCGAGTGGATATTCGGGAGTTGTTGGTTTCTACGGGGAAGGCCTTATATTAACGTATCAGAATTCATTTTCAAATCCTTTCGAATAAATTATTTTTAACTTCAATTCTTCACTATAATCTTCTTCGTAAATAATCGAGTTAATTATCTCAAAAAGCAAATCTTTATCTATTCTATTATCTGCAACATCAACCGCGATGTTTTCCATTTCCCTAATAAACCGTTCTATTCTGAAAGAACAGTTATTAATCTCTAAAAAATACGCTGATAAAACAAGAGAAGCTCTTTTGTTTCCATCATTAAAACTGTGATTTTTATTAACAGAGTAAAACAGATGAGTTAGCTTGTGTTCTAATTCTGGGTAATAAATATCATTTTGAACATGTTCTAACACACTGTCCAGTAATCCAATATTTAAAATACCTAATGCGCCACCGGATTGGTTAATTATTTCATCATGCACAGTTATAGCATGAGTGGTATCAAAATACACAAATGCCATTTATCGATCTTTTAGCCGTTTGAAAACATCTAACAATTCAGGATTCTCAATTACTCTTTGTAACAAATCCTTACTCTTATCACCTAAAAATCTGTCGTAATCAGCTGCACTAATCGAATTGATATAAGGCTTCAATCTTTCGTGGATAATATTTCTTAACCCATAATCACGACTTGCCATTTTACTTCTTGCATCTTCAATTTGAGGAATCCAAAATCGTTGCTTGGCAAATTCGTCAATTAGTTCATTCAATTCTCCCGGCTGTAATTTTCTTCCTAGCGTATCTGATTCTACTTTCATAGCATCCGCTATGCCAACCTCAAATGATGCTATTAATCTAAGGACTTCCGAATACATAGTATCTCTCATGTTTTCTTTTTCCTCGATTTTTAAAATCACTTTATATTCTGCAGATTTTTCGAGAAAAATAGCTTTATAAATAGCATCAGTATAAACGGCATATTTGTAATTACCCATTTCCAGATATTTATTTAACGCCTCTGTAAACTCTTTTCTGTAAACAGGCTCGCGAGCCATAGCAACTAAGAAGTCATCCTCACGTTGATTAATAAATTTTGTTGATCCTCCTAAATTTTGATTAAGTGTGTCAATTACAATATCCAAAATTTTACTTCTTAATGCTTTTGCCTTTTCACTTTCTGTAAGTAGCATTCCTAAGTTCAGAAATGATCGAAAATTAAAAATTCCTAGTTGCGGTGCTTTGGCCCCTTCCTGTAACATCCATCCAAACTCATCTTTAAATGTCTTAAGAGCCCTTCCTTTCAAATTTACATAGCCATTATGCTTTAATTCCTCTTCATTTTGTGACAAATAGCGATCAATGGTTGAATTATCTATCGTATAAAATTCTGTCACTTGTTGTCTAGTAAATCGATATTCATTTTCGAATAACATCCCCGTGATACCAAGATAAGTTTGAATGTTTTCTACGGCCTTTTTGTTATTAAGAATATTTTGGCGGTCTATTGCCGAAACTGTCAAATCTTTCATATATGCAAGTGTTGTTGAAAAGTATTAATGTTTCCCTTGTGAATGAGGGAAACATTTCATATCTAATTGGATGTCAGATAAATAATCGCCTTAAAACATTAAGGAAATATGTTAATTGCCTAGGGCTATTATTATTTACTAATGTAATATTCTTTTTTCAAGTGACTTATATTCTTAATAGAAAATACAACTATAGAGCTTGCTCAAAGTGATTAAATTGCAATTAAAAGCCAAATTGCGGCTGCTCCCCAACACAAATCCCTCCCCAAACACAATTTCCCAAAAATTAGCCCGTTATCCCTTTTCCACCCTCAAACACATATTTTTCAACGACAAACCACCAATTTCTTAACCTTCCCGAAGCCTTCAATTCATTAATCTCCCGCATTTTCGGGCAACCTTAGCAACCTTTTACCGTCATATAGACGTAAAAGAACGCGGACACCAGCCGCACCATGACGGAAAACGAACTTATCGCCGGATGTATCAGACAGGATCGAGCCTGTCAGGAAGCGCTCTACAAGCGGTTCTATGGGAAAATGATGGGTGTTACCCTTCGTTATGCCAAGAACCGTGACGAGGCCAGCGATATGCTGCAGGAAGGTTTCATCAAGGTATTTACTTCTATCCGCAACTTTGCCTCCAAAGGATCCTTTGAAGGCTGGGTAAGGAGAATTGTAGTAAATACTGCCGTTGATCACCTGAGACGCAACAAGCATGAGTACATGATCGTATCGACCGTTTATGCGCGCGAAGGTGACATTCCCGATCCTGCCGAAGAAGTAGCCGACGAAAACCTGATGAACGACCTTTCAGAAGAACAGATTCTGAATGCAGTAAGTCAGCTGAGTCCGGCCTACAGAACAGTCTTCAACCTTTATGTAATGGAAGATCTTCCGCATAAAGAAATTGCAGACCAGCTCGGCATCAGTGAAGGAACGTCAAAATCAAACCTGGCAAAAGCCCGCTTCCAGCTCAAAAAGAATTTATTTAACCTTATTAAAAAAGCAGATGGAGAACGGACATTTACACGATGATAAACTTTTCCGGGCGGTACACGACCGGCTAAGCGACTATGAGGCTCCCGCCAACGGAGCTGACTGGGACGCTATGAGCCGCGCGTTGGACAACCTCCCTAAATCCGCACGTTACAGGTGGAAATTTTCACTGAACTCGATCCTTGTGATCGTTGGTTTGGTTGGTGTTTCTGCTCTGAGCTTTGCGCTGGTTACGAAAACAGGAAATTCTCCTGAATCGAAATCCAGTCCGCAGGCAATCGTAACGCAGCCACAGGTAAACACGAACCCTGTTGTTCCGGTGAGCAACACACAACCAGAAAGTAATGCGCAGAATTCATTCGCGAATGCGAACCAGTATTCAGGCATTACCAGCGAGGTTGTACTGCAAATCACAGGAACGAACACGGTGCAGCAAACTGTTCCATCCACAAATTCACTGACGAATACGGACGGCGCAAAAACAAAGCGGAAGAATAAAAACCAGCTTTTGTTCGGCGACCAGATCGACCCGAAAAAAGGATTTATTTACAACACAAAGGAAAATTCAACGGTCGCCACAACACCTGTGGTAGATCCGGAGCCGAATGTGTTTTATGATTCCGAAAACGGCCAGATCAAAAAGATCGAGATCAAACGCGATTCAACCCGCAGAGGATCAGGATCAAAAGTCAAAGCCGATTCCACCGCGAATATTTTCGTGCCCGGCGTTCCGACAGAAGGCGGACCGACAGGGTTTGATACTGAATAAATGATGTGCAAATGTGCAGATGTGCAGATTCGCGCATCCGGAGATTCATTCTATTAAAGAAATATTCGCACCAAATGGTGCGTTTTTCTTTTAATACAAGCCGTATTTTATTTTCATCTGCACATCTGCACATCTGCACATCTGCACATCTGCACATCTGCACATCTGCACATCTGCACATCCCATTAACAGATTAGCACATTAACTTATTAGCAAATTTTCTTCCCCGCAGGCAGGCAACCTCTCCCCACAGTGAGCGTCTTTTAATTGGCATCACCTTTTAATAACACACACATGAGACACACCTACAAGATTTTTCTATTGGGGATTTGTGGCTTTTTTGCTGCATTAAGCGCACGTGCGCAGGACCCGCATTTCACACAATTTTACGCGAACCCGCTTTACCTCAATCCCGCACTTGCAGGAAACAAGGTTTGTCCGCGGGTGAATGTTTCCTATCGTATGCAATGGCCCGGCATTTACGGAACGTATTCCACTGTTGGCGTTTCGGTCGACAAGCTTGCTTATAAATTAAAAGGCGGCGTTGGTTTAATGATCATGAATGACCGCGCGGCAAAAGGAACATTGAACACCACAGGAGTCGGCTTAATTTACGCTCCGCAGGTGCAGCTGAGTAAAAGAGTTTCTGCAACAGCTGCTATTCAGGCCGGCTACTGGCAGAAAGCTTTAAACTGGAGCAAGCTAACGTTTGGCGACGAGATTGATCCGCAACGTGGGTTTGTGTATGAAACCAACGAAGTTCAGGGAAAACAATCGGTCGGGAATTTTGATCTCTCAGCAGGGATTTTGATCTCTTCCAAACATCTTTTCGCAGGCGCGGCCCTGCATCATATCCTCGAGCCGAATGAATCGTTCCTTGGAGGAAACAGTCCACTGCCAAGAAAATTGACAATCCATGCCGGCGCGAATATTCCGCTCAACAAAGGAAGCCGCGAAGATGAAGTTTCGATTTCACCAAACATCCTCTTCATGAAGCAAGGCGATTTCACACAGCTGAACCTCGGACTTTACGCGAAGAAAGGTTCTATCGTCGGCGGAATGTGGTATCGCGGAAATGATTCCTTCATCATTCTCCTCGGAATGGAAGTAAATGCCATACGCTTAGGATACAGCTACGATGTAACAATTTCAAAGCTGACAAATGCATCAGCAGGCGCGCATGAGGTAACGCTCGGCTACCAATTCTCGTGTAAAAAACCGCCTATAAAATACCGCCCGGGAATTTGTCCGGCGTGGTAAAGTAGTCGGTAGGCAGTTGTCAGAAGTCAGCTTCAATGGCACTGACTAGTGACTACTGAAAACTGGTTTCTTTTTTTGTTGGTGAACACTGCCGGATTGAGCCCCGCGGCAGGTTTTTGTGTAAGCCGCTTCTCCTGACGCTTGGGAGAGGCGGCTTTTTTATTCGCATCGTTTAAAACGCGGCTCTCTTCGTTGGTCAAAAAACTTTGAATCCTCATTTACGAAGGGTAAACTCCGGTTCAGATTTTTTTTGCCCGCCTTGATATCCACGTTTAAAACGATGCGAATCTTTTAAACTGCCAAAATTATCTCACTCTTGTCAGACAGTTTTATGGTGATAAGGTATTGCGGAATCGACTGCTCAACACTTCTCTATCGCAGAGATAAATAAAAACATTTTCGCCAGGTCTAACTTTTCCTGCCTCCTGCCGCTTTTACCTGCCGCTGCGGGTAATCAAAAGGCTGTTTTTCCATTGTATCTTTACATTCATATATAATGGCTGCTCCCGAACACTTACAAATTATCTTAAAAGCAATTCCCGATAATCCCGGTGTTTACCAGTATTATGACGCGGAGGGAAAGCTTATTTATGTGGGCAAGGCGAAGAATTTAAAGAAACGCGTCACCTCTTATTTTACGAAAGAAAATCATGAGCAGGCGAAAACTGCGGTGCTGGTGCGCAAAATAGTCGATATCAAATATCTTATTGTCGATACCGAACATGATGCGCTTTTGCTGGAAAATAATCTCATCAAAAAATACCAGCCGCGGTATAATGTTTTACTGAAAGACGATAAAACATTTCCGTGGATCTGCATCACGAATGAACGTTTCCCCCGGATCTTTTCCACGCGCAAGCTCATCCGCGATGGGTCACAATATTTCGGTCCGTACGTAAGCGGAAGGGTGATGCACGCCATTCTTGATCTTTCGCGCAAAATGTATCCACTACGTACATGCAGGCTCGCGCTCACTGAAAAAAATATTGAAGGAAAAAAATTCAAAGTCTGCCTGGAATATCACATCGGGAATTGTCTCGGCCCGTGCGAAGGATTGCAAAAGGAGGCAGATTACAATAACGGCATCGACCAGATACGCGCGATCCTTAAAGGAAATGTGAGTACGGTGCTGCGGCATTTGAAAGTGATGATGGATGAATTTGTGCGCACGATGCAATTTGAAAAAGCGCAGGAGCTGAAGGAACGGATTGAAGCGCTTGAAAATTACCAGGCGAAATCAACTGTCGTAAGCTCGACGATCACGAACGTGGATGTTTTTTCTATTCAATCGGATGAAAAGGCGGCTTATGTAAATTTTTTCAAAGTGATCGACGGCGCGATTGTGCAGGGACATACGATTGAAATGAAAAAACGTGTGGAGGAAAGTGATGACGAGCTTTTGCAAATGGCGGTTGTAGATCTGCGTGAGCGATTTTCCAGCATTTCGCCGGAAGTAATAGTGCCATTCATTCCGACGATCGAAATTCCGGGTGTGGCATTTTTCGTGCCGCAGCGTGGAGATAAAAAACATTTGCTTGATCTTTCCGAACGCAATGTCGGTTATTTCAGGAAAGATAAAGAGCGCCAGCAAAGTCTTGTGGATCCGGAGCGGCACACGAAAAGAATTCTTGCCACGATGATGAAAGATCTTCGCCTCACTGAAGAGCCGCGCCATATTGAATGTTTTGACAATTCAAATTTGCAGGGCGATTTTGCGGTTTCGGCGATGACAGTTTTTAAGGATGCGAAACCAAGCAAAAGAGATTACCGCCATTTTAATGTGAAAACAGTTGTGGGCGCGGATGATTTTGCGACGATGGAAGAAGTGATTCTGCGACGTTACACACGCGTGAAAGAAGAGAACCTGGAAATGCCGCAGCTGATTGTTGTAGATGGCGGAAAAGGCCAATTGAGCGCAGCAATGACAAGCCTTGAAAAATTAGGTCTGCATGGAAAAGTAGCGGTGATAGGAATTGCAAAACGGCTTGAAGAAATTTATTACCCGCACGATCCGATTCCGCTTTACCTCGATAAAAAATCGGAAACGCTCCGCATCATTCAGCAGATACGCGATGAAGCGCACAGGTTCGGGATCACACATCATCGCAAGCGCAGAAGCAAAGGCACGATCAAAACGGAACTGACAGAAATAAAAGGCATCAGCGATACAACCGCTCAGAAATTGCTGACGGAATTTAAATCGGTGAAGCAGCTGAAGGAGAAAACGCTGGAGGAAATTGCGGTGGTGGTGGGGAATGCGAAGGGGAAATTAGTGTGGGAGTATTTTCATAAGCAGGAATAGTTTTTAGTTTGGAGTTTTTAGTTCGGAGATTTGGATAGTATTCCTGCGAGTGGGCTGCAAGCGGGTTTTGCAGATGAAAGGTTTGTTAAAACAATTCTTTGTGGCTAAACATCTTTCAGGATTTTTTTTAGATAAAAAAATCGTTGTAACCAAATTGGTTACTTTTCGTATATTTGTATATTCACAGAAAGCCGTCAATGAACATTTACAACAAAAGCACAATTGCCGACTTTATATTGAAACATTCTGATTGTAAAGGGCAGCTAACGTTATGGTACAATGACGTTTCCTTAAAAAACTGGAAATCGCCCAAAGATGTAAAGCGCGATTTTGGAACGGCAAGTATAATTGGTAATAACAGGGTAGTTTTTAATGTGAAAGGAAATAAATACAGAATTATTGTTGCAATGAATTATGAACGGGGATGGGCGATGATAAAATTTATCGGCACTCATGCGCAGTATGACCGGATTAATGCAGAGACTGTGGATAATTATTAAAGTCGATCGTTAAAAAGAAAAGCCAGGAACATGAATTACACTAAAATTAAAACCAAGAAGCAATACAAGGAATATATGACCCGGTTCTCTAAAGTGTTTCAGGCAAAAACCGGAACAAGGGATGGAGACGAGGCCGAGCTTCTTGCATTGATCATTAAAGATTATGAAGATCGTGTATTTCCGATAGAAGTACCTGATCCGATTGAGGCAATAAAATACAGGATGGAGCAAGAAGGGTTATCAAAAAAAGATCTTGCAAAGATTCTTGGCTACAAAAGTCGTGTAAGCGATATATTTTCAGGAAGACGAAAGCTCACGCTTGATATGGTAAGAAATCTTCATGAAAAACTGAATATTCCTCTTGCTTCATTGGTTAAATAATATTTGCACGGAAATCCTCCTTGTGGGTGGGTTTCTCGCAGATGGCGCAGAGTACGCAGAGAAAAATTCTGCGTTCTTTCTGTGAACTCTGTGCGCTCTGCGAGAAGTTTTTTGCTTCTTAAACAAGTGAATGCCCCTTAAATAGCCCCGATAGCAGGGAGCTCCGCCGACCGGATAGCGGGAGTAATGTTTCTAAAAAACCGAAATAGTTCTGCTCCGTCACTGGCACCTTCCCGAGTGTTCACAATTGGTAATTGGTAATGAGGTAATTGGTAATTATATTTGCGCCCAATGGAACCGACGACTTCAACACCACAATTTTCTGAACAGGAATTAATACGCCGCGGCAAGCTGGAAGAGCTTCGCAAGCTTGGAATTGATCCGTATCCTGCGGCTGAATTTACAATAAACGTAACGGCAAAAGATATTGCTGATAATTACGAACGCGATAAGGTTAACTATAAAGATGTTTCGATTGCCGGCCGGCTCATGACCGTGCGCGATATGGGAAAAGCGTGTTTTGCTTCGTTGCAGGACGCGAGTGGACGCATACAGATTTACGTGCGCCGCGATGATATTTGTCCCGGAGAAGATAAATCGCTTTACGATGTGGTGTTTAAAAAGCTGACAGACATTGGCGACATCGTTGGAATTTCCGGCTATGTTTTCACAACGAAAGTGGGAGAAATTTCCATTCACGTTACTTCTTTTAAAATTCTCAGCAAATCGCTGCGCCCGCTTCCTGCTGTGAAAGTAGATGAAACAGGAACTGCGCACGATGAAGTGACAGACCCTGAATTCCGCTACCGCCAGCGTTATGTGGATCTTATCATCAATCCTGATGTGAGAGAAACATTCAAGCAGCGCACAAAAATGATCAATACGATGCGCGATCACCTGAACAATACAGGATTGCTCGAAGTAGATACTCCGGTGCTGCAGGCGATTCCTGGTGGAGCTGCTGCGCGCCCGTTCACCACGCACCATAACGCGCTGGATGTTCCGTTTTACCTGCGCATTGCAAATGAACTTTACCTGAAACGGTTGATCGTTGGCGGATTTGACGGCGTATATGAATTCTCACGCAATTTTCGCAACGAAGGAATGGACCGCACACATAATCCGGAATTTACTGTTCTGGAATATTATGTAGCGTATAAAGATTACGAGTGGATGATGAAATCGTGCGAAACGATGATCGAAAAGATTGCGATGAACCTGCACGGTAAAACAGAAATTACTGTAGGCGAACAAAGGATCAATTTTACAGCGCCATTCAAACGTGTGACAATTTATGATGCGATAAAAGAACATACAGGAGTTGATGTAAACGGAATGGATGAAGCGGCATTGCGCGAAGCCTGCAAAACGCTTGGTGTTGATTTTGATAACAAAATGGGAAAAGGAAAGCTCATCGATCAGATCTTCGGTGGCAAATGCGAAGGAAATTATATTCAGCCGACATTCATCACCGATTACCCGATCGAAATGTCGCCATTGACAAAAAAGCACAGAAGCAAACCCGGACTGGTAGAGCGATTTGAGCTGATGGTGAATGGAAAAGAAATTGCAAACGCATACAGTGAGTTGAATGATCCGATTGATCAGCGCGAACGTTTTGAAGAGCAGGTAGGATTGATGGAACGCGGCGATGATGAAGCAATGTTTATTGATCACGATTTTTTGCGCGCATTGGAATACGGAATGCCGCCGACTGCAGGAATAGGAATTGGCGTAGACCGACTTGCGATGCTGATGACGAACAATGTTTCGATCCAGGATGTGCTGCTGTTTCCACAGATGAGACCGGAGAAATTTTAAAAGCTATGAATCGACCGATACGTGTGCTTGTTGCAAAGGTTGGACTTGATGGCCATGACCGTGGTGCAAAAGTGATTGCTTCTTTTTTGCGTGATGCAGGAATGGAAGTAATTTACACCGGTCTGCGCCAGACGCCGGAAATGGTGGTGAATGCCGCATTGCAGGAAGATGTGGACGTGATTGGCATCAGCATTTTATCGGGCGCGCACATGACGGTTTTCCCGAAGATCATGAAGCTGATGAAAGAAAAAGGATTGAATGATGTGCTGCTCACCGGCGGCGGAATTATTCCCGATGCAGATATGAAAAAGCTGAATGAATCAGGAGTAGGAACATTATTCCCGCCTGGAACAGATACAAAAACGATTGTCGAATATATTACGGCATACGTAAAAGAGCATCGCAACTTTTGATTTTAGAATAGGTGATTTTAGATATGGTATTATCTTGTTAATCTAAAATCATATGAACAGTTTAGTGGTGTCAGATGCTAGCAACAGTTTAGTGG
>JALYQL010000362.1 GCA_030855855.1 Bacteroidota bacterium
TTGGTGATCGGTATCGTGTGTGATATTAAATTAATTCCAGCGTGGGGAAGGATAAATTACCCCAATCAATTTCGAAGTGATTTTAGTGACGCCTGTTTTGTTCCTTCATCGGAGCCCGATTCTCTGAATGCCGGACTTGTTTGCTCCGCCGTTGAGTATGGCAGCCTAAAAGGGAACAACATGTTTTACGGTGGCTTAATGCTTTCGTTATGGCCACATAAGGCGGGGGGAATCATGTTGCAGGTAAAAAGAGGTCTTGTAGGTTATGAAATGCGTAATGTATTCGGATCTGTGGGCACAGGAATTGGCGGATATGATAAATATCCTTTTACTATTTCACGCAACTGGAAGTACGAGCTCACGTTTAAGCCTGCTGCCTTTTTCATGAACACACATTTGATTGTATATGATTCCGACATCCAGGATTTTTTAAAAACTTTCAGCATTTCCTTGTTTTATGAACGCGTAAATTTTACAACTGCAGAATTTAACGGAACTGCTTTTTCATCTTTCCTCACCGCCGGCTTTATGTCAAAATACGCCATCGATCACCGATTCGGGTTTAAGATCGGCCTGTCGTTATACTGAACAATAAAATTCCGTGAACTTCTGATTATTTGTGAAAATCCTTTCCCCTGCTAAAAACTGACACTCGTCCGCTAAACCTCTCCTCTCGTCTGATATTTGTATCAGCATGGGGATTTTCTTCCCGTTTTGCCCATCCAATTGTTAACAAACAACGTAAATAAAACATTGGATTTAACAAATGTCCGGCTTAAACTTGCATAACTAATCCGCGTACAAAATGGTGACCCGTGTAACGCATGGAATTAAAATCAGTGTCGTAAGTCAGTACCAGGATCTTTATTCCCGGCCTGAGCAACGTCAGTTTTATTTTTCCTATCATATCCGTATCGAAAATACCAGCGACTATACCGTTCAGCTGATGCGCCGTCATTGGTTTATTTTTGATGCTGCAGGAACAGGACAGGAAGTGGAAGGCGAAGGAGTTGTTGGTCAGCAGCCGGTACTAAAACCCGGCGATGTTTACGAATATGAATCAGCATGCAACTTAAATTCTGAGATCGGAAGCATGCACGGAACTTATTTATTCGTGCGCGAAGCTGATGGAGGAAATTTCGAAGTGCAGATCCCGAGATTCGAGCTCATCACCACCTTCAAGCTCAATTAAAATTACAGATTACAAAATTACAGATTACAGATTGCGCATAACAACGTACCGCTTCTAAATGACCGTTTTCTGTAATTGATATTTGGTTGGTAATTACTTTTTTCTTCGGCCCAAATTTCCAATTTCCACGTTCCAATTGGTAATTGGTAATCCGGTAATTGGTAATTTTTTTCCTACCTCCATTCTTTCAACCACGCAATCGCTTTTTCTTCGTCGCTGAAAATCTTTGTCGGATATTCCGGTTTAAAAAGTCTGACATAGCTGTTGGTGAGCAAACGACTGACAGAATTATTCGTCAGGATGGCAGTAGCTAAGCGGAAGCCGGAATTATTCGCGATATATTCCTGGGCGTCTTTATCCCACGAATACGTAACGCGCGCATCGATAAGCACCGCAAACTGACCAGCACCTGCAAGCCGGATCATAGCCTCATTCATCAGCTTCGCCTGCTGCAGATTAACAGTAACGCCTTCAAGAATGCGGACGCGGAGAATTTTATCTTCACCAAAACCAATCCACATGGTTTGTAACAACGTCTCTTTAGCCATACGCACAATAGTGGTTGGGGATGACAACCACGTATCAGGGTGCAAAAGTAGTGCTGCTGTTTCCGTGCCAGCAATTTATTACTCAGGCAGTCACAAAATCCCTGTAAGTGGTCATTTTGACTGTTTAAGTGGCTGCAGTCAGAAGGGCAAAAAGTCCCAAAACCGCCATAATTTTGTATCTTTGCGCTCCTTTCCATTGAAGGGAAAAGTCTTCAACCCCGGGTCTTAAACAGGGGCTTTTTATTTCTGAATCAAGAATTTCGAAAAAATGAACATTACCCAGGAAAACATCGACGAGCTTAATGCCGTTGTCAAAGTAAAAGTCAGCCCGGAAGATTATACCGACAAAGTAGAGCAGGCGCTGAAATCTTACCAGAAAAAAGCTTCTATGCCCGGTTTTCGTCCGGGAAAAGTACCGCCTTCCCTTGTGAAGAAAATGTACGGTAAATCGGTGCTTGCGGAAGAGATCAACCGCATCCTTTCTGATTCGATTTACAAATACATCCAGGAAAACAAGATCGATGTATTAGGAAATCCGCTTCCGAAAGAAGACAATAACAATGTTGATTTCGACACCCAGCAGGAATTTGAATTCGAATTCGATATGGCTCTCGCGCCGCAATTCAGCCTCGACTTAGAAGCCGGACATAAATTCAATGAATATAAAGTTGCTGCTGATGAAAAGCTTATCGACGGTTATGTTTCTGACATGACACGCCGTTATGGCAAGATCGCGCCAACCGAAACTGCGAATGACGGTGATCTTATTTATGGTGATTTTGTAGAGCTTGACGCAAACGGCGAGATTGTTCCCGGCGGCATTTATAAATCATCCACCATGTTCCTTGACACTCCTGTGAAGGAAAATCAGAAAGTCCTTGTCGGCGCGAAAGCAGAAGATAAATTCGATCTCGGGCCTAAACAGATTTCTGAGAATGCAAAAGACCTCGCAGGAAAGCTTGGCATTGAAGAACACCAGGCAGAAGGCCTGACCAATAAATTACGCTTCACGGTGAAATCGATTAACCGTTTGCTCCCTGCTGAACTGAACGCGGAATTATTTGAAAAAATTTACGGACCGGGAGTTGTAAACACTCCTGAAGAATTCCGTACTAAAATTGCCGAAGAATTAACCGGCATGTTCGTGCGTGATTCTGAAACACGCCTGCGCAATGACATTACGGCTGAACTGCTCAATAAAACGAATCTCACACTTCCTGATGCATTCCTGAAACGCTGGCTCGTTTACGCTAATGAAAAGCCGGTGACGATTGAACAAGTGGAAGCAGAATACCCGATGTACGCTCGTCAGCTTCGCTGGCAGCTAATCGAAAACAAGCTGATCCGTGATAATGGAATTACTGTTACACCTGACGAAGCGATTGATCACGTGAAAAATATTCTTCGTGGCAACTTTGCGAAATACGGCCGTAACCCGGATGAAGTAAGTGATGAAGAATTGTCAGCAACAGCAAAACGCGTTCTGGAAAAAGAAGAAGAAGGCAAAAAGATCTTCGAAGAGCTTTACGGACAGAAGCTGATGAGCCTTTACCGCACGAAATTCAACATCACAGAAAAAGAAGTAGCATCAGACGAATTCCTAAAAGGAGCACAATAATTGCCGCCTGAAAAACGACATTGTGTCAGGGAATGAGTACTGGCAGGAATATTGAACAAAAAAACGCATAACCACCCGGCTACGCATAAGCTCAGTCGGATAAATAAACCAAGAATATGTTTGACAACAATGAATTCCGCAAATACGCTACAAAACACCAGGGAATAAGCAGCCTGACGCTTGACTACTATGTTTCAGCAATGGGCCCGCGCAATTCCATGACACCTTACATCATCGAGGAGCGTCAGTTAAATGTGGCACAAATGGATGTGTTTTCCCGTTTGATGATGGACCGCATCATTTTCATGGGAACAGGAATCAACGATCAGGTTGCCAACATTATCCAGGCGCAACTTTTGTTTTTAGAATCCGTAGACGCTAAAAAAGACATCCAGATCTACATCAATTCTCCCGGCGGATCTGTTTACGCAGGTCTCGGAATTTATGACACGATGCAAATCGTTCAGCCGAATGTGGCAACGATCTGTACAGGAATGGCAGCTTCTATGGGCGCTGTATTAATGTGCGCAGGTGAAAAAGGAAAACGCACTGCATTGAAACATGCACGTGTGATGATTCACCAGCCACTCGGCGGCGCTGAAGGACAAGCTTCTGATATCGAAATCACCGCACGTGAGATCCAGAAATTGAAAAAAGAATTGTACGAGATCATCGCAAAGCACAGCGGACAGACCTACGAAAAAGTATGGGCAGACAGCGATCGTGATTACTGGATGATTGCGCAGGAAGCGAAAGAGTATGGAATGATTGATGAGATTTTAGAGAGAAGAAGTAAGTAGCCTTCGATACGATTTCGAAGTGAGATTTTCGTCTTTGATAACTATTCAAATCGAAATCTACTCAGTCTGACAAAATACAGACTGAGTAGATTCGGTTTTAAATTTAAAATTGAAACATGGGACTGATCTATTCATCTTTATCGCTTTCCAATCCGATCAGTCCGGAGCTGAAGGCTATTGAAGTTTCTTCGCTGGTAGATACAGGTGCTTTGTTTTTATGTATCCCCGAACACGTTGCAATTCAGCTTCAATTGAAAGAACTCGAAAAGCGGGAAGTAACAATCGCCGACGGAAGCAAAAAACTTTGCCCGTATGTTGGTCCGGTAAAAATTCAATTTGAAAACAGAAGCTGCTTTACCAGTGCGCTTGTAATAGGAGATTCTGTGTTGCTCGGCGCAATTCCGATGGAAGATATGGATCTTGTTATACAGCCCGCTTTATTAAAAATCACAGTTAATCCATCAAATCCAAATATTCCCGGAGCTACCGTAAAATAAATATTATGAGCGTGGAGCTTAAATTTAAATCTCCGGACTCAAAACTTTCAACTCTGAACTAATAAAAAATGGCAGCCAAAGAAAATCACATTCATTGTTCCTTTTGCGGGCGCGACAAGCAAGACACGCTTGTGCTGATAGCCGGCATACAGGGACATATTTGCGACCAATGCATTGCGCAGGCGTATCGTATCGTGAAGGAGGAGCAGGACGCAAAGAAGAGTCAGGCCATTTCATCAGCGCTTACATTGCTCAAGCCTGTTGAGATCAAACGTCATCTTGATGAATACGTGATCGGGCAAGAGCAGGCGAAAAAAGTTTTATCTGTCGCGGTGTACAATCACTACAAACGTATCGCGCAGAAACCTTCCAAGAAAAATGTGGAAGAAATCGAGATCGACAAATCCAATATTGTGCTTGTGGGCGAAACAGGAACAGGAAAAACATTGCTCGCACGAACGATCGCGAAGCTGTTGAATGTTCCTTTCTGCATTGCTGACGCAACTGTGCTTACAGAGGCCGGTTATGTTGGTGAAGATGTGGAAAGCATTCTCGTGCGTTTGCTGCAGGCTGCTGATTACGATACGGCTGCTGCTGAACGTGGGATTGTTTTTATTGACGAGATCGATAAGATTGCGCGCAAAAGCGACAATCCATCCATCACCCGCGATGTTTCCGGCGAAGGTGTGCAGCAGGCATTGCTGAAAATGTTGGAAGGCAGCACAGTGAATGTTCCACCACAAGGCGGACGTAAGCACCCGGAGCAGAAAATGATCCAGGTGAATACGAAGAACATTCTTTTTATCTGCGGTGGCGCGTTCGACGGCATTGAGAAAAAGATTGCGCGCAGGATCAACACACAATCGATCGGTTACGCAGCAAAAGGAGAAGAAGCTGAAGTAGATAAAGACAATTTATTGCAATACATCGTGCCGCAGGATCTGAAATCGTTCGGCTTAATTCCCGAATTGATCGGCCGTCTTCCGGTGCTGACACATTTAAATCCGCTTGACGAAGAGACTTTGCGTCTTATTCTCACTGAGCCGAAAAACGCGTTGACGAAACAATACATTCGCCTTTTCGAAATGGACGGCGTGAAGCTTACTTTCGACGATAATGTGTTCTCGGCAATCGTAGGAAAAGCAATGGAATACAAGCTCGGTGCACGTGGCCTTCGTTCTATCTGCGAAGCGATCATGATCGACGCGATGTACGATATGCCATCTGAAGCGGGAACAAAACGCCTGCACATTACGCTTGAT
>JALYQL010000365.1 GCA_030855855.1 Bacteroidota bacterium
CCAACTCGTAATTAAAACATTTGCAGCGGTTAGAAAATTCGCATTTGTCCATGCCGCAGAATTACTGTTTGCCCAGACATTTGCTGTGAGCCATGCATCAATATTGTAAGTTAAGCTGTTGATGAGGTTACTATTTCCGTCGAGTTCATATTTGTAAGGAAGGTTATCAAAATATTGTCCGTTGGGACTCATATCAATTTGCATGAGTGTAGAAAGAACAGAACACTGATCAATCGGTCCTTGTACCTGCTGGCTGCAATTGTTGGCAATGCAAGTGGCAATGAGAGCATCGCCAATGGTTGAGTTGACTCCTTCACCGGCATCATTATAATAGTGAGGATCACCATTCGCATCATACTGTTTGTATTGCTGCTCGCAAATGGATGCACAACTGAAATTGCAGGAAGCAGGTTGAATAGGTACTACTTCAGGACAAGTTAAATTTTCATGTTGATAAGCAATAAATTCTGCTTCATATTGTAGAAGAGTTGCATTGCTGATACGAAGTGTTTTTACAACCTGAAATGAACCGATAGGTAAGGTGACGGAAAATTTGTAATGCCCGCTGGAGATTGCATTGCAGTGTACAGGATTGCCTGTTACAGCCGGGGTGCAGGTGTTTGTAATGATAATTGCATTCTGAACAAAATTTCCATACTGATCTATGATTGAAATTTCGAGATCATAAGCACAGCTTTTGCAAATAAAACAATTCGAACAGGTGGTATCACTTCCCAACTCATAATCAAACGTATAAACTGTTCCGGTTGCACTGCACATTATATTCGTTCTAGAAACGGTTGCCTGACCTTCCTGGTAATTATTTCCGAGCAATGCGTTTACCTGATACGTTTGCGCTGCAGGTTGATGATCGACAGGCAAAAGATTGTCGGGTGTTTCCCCGGCAAAAGCAGTTGCAATTGTTCTTCCTTCCTGATCGAGGTAGGCAACAGTAACTTGCCCGTTCGGATCGACGGTCATATTTTTCTGATAATGTTTACGTTCTCCTACTTCGTTTCCGAACAGGCGATCCAATTCATCCTGACCGGATGGCGATCCATAGAAAAATTTTGTTTCATGTCCGCTTCCCGGTTTTAATTCCACACCCGGTGCACTAATGCTGATGGGCCGGTCGGTTCCGTCGGTTGCATAACGTATACGTGAATAGGCATACCCCTCCGCATCGGGAATGTATGATCCGTTAAATCCGAACGGAGTGGTGTTTGCCGTGGAATAATAATAACCGGCGCCGGAAGTGGTGCCCAGTGCGGCAGGGTTATCCACGTTAACGTCTTTATCAAAAGCAGTGCGATCAAAATTCGGATTAAAATTGTTGTAGTATTTAATTCCCTGACTGGTTACAGGCGATGGCATAAGCTGGACCGCCGGACGCCCTGTATAATCGTATTTGGTTTCTGCAATCAATGCAGTTTGTTCTGTATTGTTAAGTGTAACGGATTGTCTGTTGTGCAGGGAGCCATCGAAAAAGCTGACCATTTCTTTTCGTTTTCCGTCTTCTGCATATACAGCAGAATATTGCCAGTTGAGATCGGAATGAAATGCCGCGATAACTAATGGATCAGAAGCCGCTACAGATGCAAGATCTATATCTCTCCGGTAAGAGGTATATCCTGTTGTAACAGGCGCATCGGTAGGTAATGCTCCGCTCCATACTCCGGGTAAAAAACTCCAGGTTCCTTCTTTTCGTAAAGTGAAATCTGTCGGATCTGCTGCAACGGGCCTTACACGATACAGGAGAATTCCACGGGGAAAGGAAAGTGGAATTTTGTAATGTTGATCTGATACCGTTACGCGTGTGGCATTATGAAAATCGAAAGGTGCAACATAACTGCTGACGTCGGTTAAAACACTGTGAAGGTTATCAGCATCAATAAATAACCATTCGACATCGTAATTTTCTTCTCCGATTACAAAATTCCAGTTCAACTCGAGTTCATTCGTGGCAGCAATGTAATTTGATTCCACAACAGGCGCAGTGGAACCGAGTACGTAGTAGCGTGTTGTTTCCTGTTCCAGGTCGAGGTAAACATCATTGTAAATGGATGGGAGTGCACCAGTCTGAAGAACGTTATTTATATATACCCCTGTAATAATCATTTCGGAGCGGAAACTGTTCTTGTAACGGTTTACTACTTTGTCGGAGTAAGGAGTTGCAGGATCAAAACCAATAATAATGCTTTCTGTGGTATAGCTGAATGAGGGTGCGGAACTTATTCCGTTCCAGACTTTCAAACTGTATTCTACTTTAATGCTCCATGCTGCGGAATGAAAATGTGCTTTTGATTCATCGTAGCGCAGAACCACATTTGTATACGCCTGACGATCGGTTGCTGAACCTGTAATAAACGGAACATTAAATGTATTAGAATAGGGCGTACCACTGGAAAGCGGATTCGCCATCATAAACGCATATTCCTGATCGGCCGCGACCATTGCAATGGAAGGTGAAGTTTTAATAATGGGCGCCAAAGGATTTACACCAGCGCGACTGACAATCATTTTAACGTCACCGGCATGAGCAGCGGATAAAATAAACAGGAATGCGACGATGAATAAACGACGCAATTGCAGAACCGGGCCTGCATTTATTTTGTGAGGAATAGTTGACTGCATGTGCATCCGATTAATGGGTTTTGACAGATTGATTGTAACGGCGCTGATCAATAACTTCATAAGAAACATAAGTTGCAAGAGGCGTAATTTTATCTTTGGTAACAGTTACAAATTTCTTTTCCGAAAAAACGGTCCTGTTGATTATTCCATTCAATTGAACGTTTTTGTAACTGATATCGGTTTTGGCATAAGAAGGGATCTTTCCGTTCACGGTTGCATAATAATACACCACACGCAAAAGATGGTGGGTAGTGGGATGAATACTGATTTCAATTTTATCATACATTTTATTGTCAGCGTATTTTAATTCGATCACATGTGCTTCGGCTGTTTGTGAAATGAATCGAAGTGTTGCTCCTTTGAAAAGTGTTGAGTCGGGAATTGCGGATGTGGCTTCGTCACTTTTGTTTTTCAATTCGCTTTTTTCAGGCTCACTATAGATGAACAGCTTTTGTGATTTGTCGACCAGCAAACAGCAATGATCATTTACCAATGTAATCCGTCCGAGCATTTCGGAATAGTAAAAAGCATTGTCCTTATATACTTTTCCATCAGCCACCTGTTTTGCTTCCGCATCTGTAGCCATGCCGAATAACTTCACCTGAATATCCATGCTGAAGGTTTTGGCAGTAGCATATACAGCGTGCATTTTTTTAATTTTTTCTTTTTCGGCCTGTGCAAATGCTGTCAGGGAATAAAGAAAAAGGACGGACGATATAAAAAAGGTTCTGCTCATCATTTTAGTGCTGATAAAGATTGCTGCGTGAAGTTTTAATGGTTGAAACTCCTTTTTCTGTTTCCTGTTTTACCTGAACAAGTGAACCTTCGTTGTCATAGTTATAGAAGGTTGCAAAGTTTCGGTTGTCAAGTTCTGCAACCAACCATAATGTAGCAGGATCATAGACGAACGTTTTCATTGCACTGTTGAGCGGTTGAATGCGAACATCATCCAGCCAGCCTGTTCCGCTGTTGGTAAATCCGAATTGAATAGTAGAAGTTCCACTGGCGTTTGCAGTAAATGTGATTTCTACTCTTTGCCAGCCTTCGATTTTCTGGGGCATCACCGTTGAAACAATAGCGGTTGCATTGCTTACGGTTATCTGTGGAACTGCGCCTGATGAAGTTGTTTTGAACCAGGCACAAACAGTATAGGATTTTCCCGCAATAAAACTGAAAGCTGTTTGTGGCG
>JALYQL010000383.1 GCA_030855855.1 Bacteroidota bacterium
CGGAAGCCCCTATGAAAACGCGTTGGCTGAAAGGGTGAATGGAATATTAAAGGGTGAGTTCTTCCCTAAACGGATTTATCAAAATCACAGGGAAGCAAAAAAAGCGCTCTCAAAAATTATATGGACATACAACGAGCAAAGGCCTCATGCAAGCCTCGATTACCTTACGCCTTCACAGGCTGAAAAAGAGAACGGAGAACTAAGAAGAAGATGGAAACGATACTCAAAAGTCAAAGAAAAAGAACAATTGGTTGGAGCAATTTAATCCGTCTCAATATTTTCTTATCATTGCAAAGTAAAATCCGGACTACGAAATATCCGGTGTAAAGAAAAAACAGGATTACTCACCAAAAGTGTAAGGTTTTTTCAGGACACGACAGTCAGATTGGTGCGGAAAAGGGGGGTCAATATCAGCGGATTTTCCACCGTTATAGGAGAGGCACATCACAGCCATCATAAATCCCCCAAAATTTTCTTCTTGCTTTTTGTTACCTAATTAGCTAACTTTGCAGGGTGTCAGAAAAGCTTCCCAGGGAAATCTATTATTATAAGGACTACTATCTGAAGTTCTTTAGTAAGCAAAGTCCAGAGATCCAGAAAAAGATCAACTGGACGCTTGAGTTGCTTTTGCAGCTTGATAGGATTCCAAAGAAGTTTTTCAAGCACATTACTGGAGCAGCAGAAGGCTTGTATGAAATAAGGATTGAATATGGTTCAAACCATTTTCGAATTTTATGCTTTTTTGATGATGGCAACCTCATCATACTTGTCAACAGCTTTCAAAAGCAATCTATGAAGATTCCAACGCGAGAACTGAAACTTGCGGCAAAACTTAAAAAACAATATTTTGATGAAAAAGGAAAATAAGAATCTGACCTCATTCGAGGATCATCTTGATCAACAGTATGGCAAACGTGGGTCAGTAAAACGTGAAAAATATGAAGATGGATTTGATGCTTTTAAGTTGGGTGTGATGATCCAACAGCTTCGGAAGGACAATGGAATGACACAGGAACAACTGGCTGAGAAGTGTGGAACGACAAAGACGTATATCTCCAGGATTGAAAATAATGCCAGTGACATCCGCCTATCAACACTGATGAGGATCATAAGTGAAGGTTTTGGAGGGCATTTAAGATTATCCGTGGACGTCAGAGCTTAACCATGCCCCCCTATAACATCGGCTTCACACCATGGCGGATTTTTCTATCTCCATCGCTTTGTTCGCTGAAACAGGTTTCGCTATCTTGAAGACGAAAACCCGGAACGCCATGGCGTGAAGCCCAGGCCGTTATAGGCAACCGTAGAATGACAAACATCATCAACAGACAATGGAAATATTTGAGAAAATTCTTAACAAGTATAATTGCCCAAAGCGGACTGAAAAACCATTGTCGACAATTAACGAAATTGAGAGCATTGTAAAATTCAATCTTCCAGTTGACTACATAACTTACCTTCAAAACTACTTAGGTTTTGAAGAACACATCGGACAAGAGTTTATGCGAATACGGGACTTTGACGAATTAGTAGAAACAAATGAGGATTATGGAATTTTTGACAACTTGTCAAACACGATTGGAATAGGAGGCAATGGAAGTAGTGAGTTTATTGCAATTGAGTTTGTCGACAATGGAAATTATAGAGTTATTCTTTCACCATTCATTGACTTGGACAAGCAATATCACATTGAAATTGGAACTTCATTCACGGACTTTTTGGTTCGCTTAGACAATGGACAACAATGGTTTAAAGAAAATATTTAAAAAGACAGTGTGGCGAAATACTTAACGATAGAAAAAACGGCAGCCTATAACAGGCGCTTGGCAAAAAAGCGGGTTCAGTGCTTAAATGAAGCTTTGTGCTTCGTATCAAGTTTTGTGGTTGCAGACAGTTTTGTGCTTCGAAATCGCCAACTTCTTGTAGCTGCAAAACGTTAGCTGCAACCCTAAGACGACAGTGCTTCGATGACAATTACGTAATAATATTGACAACCAGAAAACAAACAAAAGATGATAAAACAAGGAGACAAAATAACAAACACACGGACTGGACAGATAATGATTTTTTTGAAAACCGCTAAGGAGACAAACGGAGAAATTCTTCAAATTGAATGTTACAGTCCACCGACAGCAGTAAAAGAACCCGAACACATTCATCCAAAACAGGAAAATATTTTTAAAATAACTTCTGGTTCTTGCACTTTTTCGGTTGACGGAAAAGAACAAATTGTCGGGACTGGACAGACAATAAGTATTCCCCAAAAGGTGCGACACCATTTTTGGAATTCTGGCGACACAGTAGCTCATTATATTCAAGAGTTCAAACCCGCACTGAATATTGACAGCTTCTTTGAAACATTTTTTGCATTATCAAGAGATGAGAAACTCAATCAGAAAGGAATTCCGAATTTTTTTCATGCATCACTTATTATGCTGAAACATAGGAACGACATTCGTGTAACAAACCCGCCTTGGGTATTGCAGCTCATAACTTACCTCACACTTACACCAATAAGCTTTCTTATGGGTTTCCGTGCCGACTACAAATCAAAAAAATAAATTGACGGACACTGAATTACGACGAACAGAAGGGCAGCAGCTAACAAAAAGATAAATGCAAATTTTTAAAAGAAGGGTTTTAATCGGTAAACGAACAGTTGTGCTTCTAATCCCTTCTTTTAAAAACTTCATTTATCCCTGATGCGTTACCGGGCATTGTAAAAAGACACTCAAACTAAAAATATGAGCATAGAAAATATTAGACAATTCATCAAAGAGAAAGCGGAACAATTCGGTGCTAAGACAGACAACGAATTCAATAAACCTTATGTTGAAAGAAACAACACGGGGCAAGAGGCTTTAAAAGACAACGGAGCATATTTTGGTTTTATTCATCCAGAAGAAGAAGCATCAGGACCATTCCACGACTTCTCATTAACTATATTTCCAAATGACCAAGACAAACCTTGGTTAATTTGTTTGGGAATTGGTTCTAGCGGTTTTAAAAATGACTATGAACTTGCCACCTACCCTGGACTAAGACGGCTATTTTCTAAACTCATTAACGAAAAGGGTTTTTGTAAATCAGACTTTTCGGATATAGAAACAAGTTTGCCAAAATCTATTACTGGTAGCCTAGATTTACAACACGTAAAAAACGTATCCCTCCGGCCAAGTGCATCTTGCATGAACAGAACTGAAGTTCGTGCTTTGCCTGGATGAAAGATAAAGAATTGTTTTGGCGCCGCCAGATCGAGAAGCAACAAACCTCCTCACTGACCATACAGACATATTGCGATCGACACAAGCTGTCCTCAGGTATGTTTTTCCCGATTGGATCGGGAGGAAACATAAGACTGAGGTTAAATCAACTGCCGAACAATTTGCTGAGATTCAAATCATCAACGGCGAAGTTACGACAGGAGTTATTCATGTTCGATTCCCATCGGGTGTGGAGATAAGTTTAGAGAATGATCCCGGCACTGCATATTTACGATCATTAGCAGGACTTGTGGTGAGCAACTAGTCGAACTATGTTAGGTTTTCACTCGCACCAACGATTTTTTGTTTGCACGACAGCGGTCGATATGCGCAAAGGTATTGATGGTCTTTGTGGTGTGGTTCGGCATCTGCTGGAAGACAATCCGCAGAGTGGATATGTTTTTATTTTCTTCAATAAGAATCGTGACAAGATCAAACTTCTGGTATGGGATCTGGGTGGATATGTAATGTACCACAAGCGATTGGAACAAGGTTCTTTTGAAGTGATGCCTGGAAGTGAAGGGAAAGCAAAATTATCACTTCGATATGATCACTTGGTGATGTTGCTCAGTGGTATATCGATCCGTCATGTGGTGCAACGCAAAAGATACAGTGCATTATCCACGAATTCAGTATAGTGATGTTAGGAAATAATGTATGCGTTTTACTTTAATACTGCATGGTATTGAAGTAAATTTGCATCATGGATTACGAAGTAATTCTTGCGGAAAAAGATGCAATCATTGCTGCGCAGCATA
>JALYQL010000004.1 GCA_030855855.1 Bacteroidota bacterium
CAACGACCAACGATACCGCCCGGATACGGCTGCTCGATGATATCGGATGGGACACCAGCTACTCAAACCTTGCCGCCGGCCTTACATATTGCAAACAAGCGCTTGCCCTGGCGGAAAAAATAAATTACGAAAAAGGAATTATTCATGCCTGCAATTCGCTCGGTGCTATTTATCTCGATTTGGGTGATGGCAATAAAGCGCTTGAACATCATCTTAAAGGATTAAAGCTGGCGGAGAAAAATAAAGATCTGCAGGCTATTTCGATTTCGTGCATGAGCATCTCGAATGTTTATATTTCACGGAAAAGCAACAGCGAGGCGCTACCTTATTTATTGCGGAGCAGAATGCTCGGTGAGGAGCTGGAGGACTCTGTCTACCTCATAAAAATTTACGGCAATCTCGGTCTCGCGTACCTGACTTATCCTGACAGCAGCGAAAAAGCAATTATTGCCTTTGACAAATCGCTCAGCCTTGCAAATGGCCGCAACGATCTGAATGAATCTGCGACCGCGATGATTGGATTAGCAATGGCTTACCAAATGAGGGGCGATTCGGCAAAAGCTGACCTTACTATTCAACGCAGTATGTTTTTGCTTGACTCGCTGCAAAATCCATATTCGCTTTCTATCGCTATGGAGAAATATGCGACTATGATGAGTGAGCGTGGAAATTTTGCGCAGGCGGAAAAACTTTTGCTCGATGTGCTGGCCATTTACAAAAGCATTGGAATGGCAGAACTCGAAAAGGATTTGTGGAAAGGACTTTCTGACGTCTACCAGAAAAGCGGGCAGCTACAAAAAGCTATTGATGCGATGAAAAGGCATTCAGAGCTGAAAGACAGCATCACCGGCGAAAATGTGCTTCGCCATCAGCGCGAACTGGAAACGCTTTACCAAACGGA
This sequence comes from Bacteroidota bacterium, assembly GCA_030855855.1. Classification (GTDB taxonomy): domain Bacteria; phylum Bacteroidota; class Bacteroidia; order Palsa-965; family Palsa-965. Next base: position 902 of record JALYQL010000004.1, read on the forward strand.
GAAAAATGCAAACACCATTGCTTCTCTTGAGAAAGACGCGACGCTGAGTAAAACTATTCTCATTTCACTCATCGGCGGTTGTCTGCTGCTTTTGCTTTTTCTTTTTGTTTTATACAATCGCTCCCAGCTCCGGAAAAAAACAAATATGCAGCTGGAAAAGCAAAACGCGATTATCGCAGACAAGAATAAAGACATTACCGACAGCATTAATTACGCACGACGCATCCAGGAAGCGATCCTCCCCTCTCCCGGCATCCTGAAAAAACATTTTAATGACGCGTTTGTTTTTTATCGCCCGCGGGATATTGTGAGCGGCGACTTCTGGTGGTGCACAGAAAAGAATGGAAAATTTATCATCGCGGCTGCAGATTGCACAGGCCATGGGGTTCCCGGTGGATTTATGAGCGTGATGAGCGCGGCGTTCCTTTCCGAAATTATCAATGAAAAAGGCGTGACTGATCCGGCAGAAGTACTCACGCTGCTCCGGCTAAAAGTGATCTCATCATTAAAGCAGGCGCACGAGCAAAACGCGGATACCTCCGAAGTAAAAGACGGAATGGATATTTCACTTGCTTGTTTTTCTGCGAACAATACAAAGCTGAGCTTGTCTTGTGCAAATAATCCGGTGTGGCTGATCCGGAATAAAGAAGTGACCGTTTTTAATCCGGATAAATTCCCTGTTGGCATTCATCATAATGAATTGATGCCATTCACACTTAAGCAGGATGAATTGAAACCGGGTGATATGATCTACCTTTTCAGCGATGGTTATGCAGATCAGTTCGGCGGAAAGGAAGGAAAGAAATTCAAATACCGCCAGCTAAAAGATGAATTAATCGCGATCTCACTTTTGCCATGTGATGAGCAGCATAAAATTCTCGAAAGGAAATTTGACGAATGGCAGGGAACAAATGAGCAGGTGGATGACGTCCTTCTTATCGGAATAAGAATTTCGTAGGACTGTCCTTCTTATAGGAGTCAGGATTTCGTAGCTTTCAGGATAAGGGCTGACTTAAAAAGCGCTTATGCTGAAAAGAAAAAAGTCGTAGATTGCTATTCAAAGAATAAAATCATTTGCTAATTTTTTATTCCCATGATAGACACTTCACTCACCACCATCACCGCCGAGCTGAATACTTACATCCGCACAAAATTCAGCCTGTCCACCGATGCCGTTATTATGAGCGACATTCCGCTTACAGAACCTGATGAAGATGCCGCTTCTCCTCTATTCGTTACATTGATCAGCATCGAAGAAGACAAGCTGGGCACGCAAAAACATTCTCCCAAAAAGAAATTTGTTTCGCTCAATCTGTATGTTTTGTTTTCTGCCAACTTTACCGCATCGAATAATGTGGATGCGTTGAAATATATTTCAGCAGTCATTTCCTTCTTCGGGGCAAAGCCGGAATTCAAAGCCGAAAACACTCCCGGACTTGATCCCTCAATCGAAGAAATATCTTTTGATATCCACAACCTCACTTTCCAGGAACGCGATAATATGTGGAGCTCTATCGGAGTAAGAAGTCGTCCGTCTGTGCTGTATAAAGTGTATGGTGTGCCGGTATCGGTTGAAGAGGAAGAATAGAAAGGTTTCTGTTTTTCTTCCTTGGTGGCTTGGTGGCAAAATCTTTTTTACCGTGTCTCTGTGCCCCTATTATTCCCGCACAATTTTCACTACCAATCTCTCCCCACCAACATTCAATTCCAAAAAATAAATTCCTTTCGCCAACACATGCGAAGCAAGATCAAAATCCTGCTCATGCTTTCCGGCAGCTTGAATTTCATTAGCAGAAAGAATAATTCTTCTTCCCAAAACATCGATCAAAGAAATTTCAACATTCGATTTTTCTTCCAGCGAATAATTCAACTGCAAATTATCAGCAAACGGATTCGGCGAAATTGCCAATGAAAAACCATTTTGATTTTCCGGAATGCCAGTTGTAAGCTGCGTGCAGGTCCACGAAGAAGTAAATCCTGTTGTATTCACAAACGGATCAGAAATAAAACGGAAAGTCAGCGCAGTGTCTGTTGACGTAATTGTTCCCGGAGAATTTGTTCCGGTATAAACGCCGACAAGCGGAGCAGAGACGGAAGGGCCATCGTAAATAAACAAGGAATCAAAATTCGCTTCAAGATCGAAAGTTGAAAAATTCACAGTCACAGAAGTTGCATTGGGCGGCGTGATCATAAAAATATAATCTTCATTGCCCGAGTAATTTCCGGAAGGCCCGCCCGTATCATCGAATGTGCCCGAGCAATTAAAATCGGCGTACCGGCAATCGGGTGTTGTAAAGCTGGAGCCGTACGTTTGCGAAGTTCCATCCCAGATGCGCCAGTAATAGGTGGTGTTCGGACGGAATTTCAAATACGAAGCGCACGAAGGATATTCGCAGAAACCACCCGGACAAGCAACGCTCGTGAGATTCGAAACATCCTTGTTATAAAAAGTCGCGAAAGAAGGATCAGTTGAAACATCGATGAACCAACCTGCGCCGGTGTTCGTCCAGTTTAACGTCGCACCAATATCCGGACAAGCTGCGGATGTTACAGAAAGATTTGCAGGAACAATTACATTGCTGTTGCTCGACCACGAAGCATTCCATCCTGCTCCGGTAGTTGCACAATCGCTTCTGAATTCCAATGTCAATGATCCGCCGGATGAAATAATTGTTCCGGGCGAATTTGTTCCTGTGTAATAACCAATGCGCGGTGCGTTCACAGAATTTCCATCGTAGATATAAAGGTAATCCCAGGAATTCTCTACTGAAAAAGAATTGAATGTCAATGTAACGCTTGTTGCAGCAGCAGGGGAAATGGTCCAGATAGTTCTTTCATCATCCGCATAATTTCCTGCAGCTCCGCCCGAATCATAAATTGTTCCTGTTGCTGTCGCATAAGTTGTAGCAGCAGGCGGTGCATTGATGAGCATGTAAAAATAATTCCAATCCCAGTTCGGACCCGGATCAGTATGCGACTGGTTGGGGTAATGCTGATGTCCTTTTATTTTTGCGCAGGAGCCGGGAATGGAGGATTGATTATAATAAGTTGTATTTGCCCACGGCCACCATGCTGTGCGGTTGGGATCAATACCATAACCGCTGCCTGCAATATCAATGCAAAGATTTGCTGTTGCGTTATACATTGCATTGGTGTACCAGCCGGTTTGTGAAGCATATCCTTCATGTTCAATGCCGATCGTATATGGATTTTCACTTCCTACATGCCACGCTTTATCCGCTTCATATACCATCTGCGTAATTTGTCCGTCGCTTGAACGCACAACGTAATGAGCAGAAACTCCGGCGGCACAATTATTAAACCAGGAGATACATCCTGCATAGCTTCCCTCCACATCATGAATTGTAACTGCGGAAATTGCAGTGTTCCTCGAAGAAAAATTACAGGAAGGCGCCTGGTCCCATATTGCGGGAGCATAATCGGGCGATTGTATATTCGGATTATTATGGCCGGTGCGAAAAACATTTCCATTACCATCTTTTATTTCTGCAGATGAAATGGAAACAGAAGTAGCGCTGAGGATATTATAATTGTCAAGAAAATAATTTTCCATGTCAATATGCGGATGCGGGAAATGATAAAGTGTTTGATTTTCCGCATTGTTCATGAATGAGAAAATACCGTACAGCTGTGCGTTAAATGCGAATTGTTGTGCCTGCGTTTCAAAAGGAAGTTCTGACAAATCTTTCAAAGTCCATCCGGTGATTTCGAGCGGACTCATGGGAATATGTTTTGCAAGATTTAAAGCCTGCTGCATTTTAAATGCTTTTGCATACGCAAGAATATTTTTTTCGGGATTGGAAATAATTTCTTCTGTTGAATAACCGGAAAGCTGCGAGATGAGCTGAAGATTATTCCGGAAATAATTTTTCCCGTCAAGGATCAATCCCATCACACCATAAGCCGCCGGCATTCCAATGCATGAACCTTCTTCGCCATCAACATGTATAATATGATTGAAACGGGTATTGGTGAATGCAACTGCTTCAAGCAATCCGCGCGGAACTTCGGGATTGAGCTGGTAAGCCTGATCAAAGTAAACCTGGTACGGATTGGCAACGAACACATCTGTCCGCGAAAAAGCGGAAAGAGAAAAAAGGATACATATAAGGAGTAGCAATTTACTCTTCATGGGCCGGATGGGTTAATAAGGTCATTTAGGGAATAAAAATGCAATTATCAGTCAAAACCAGCCTTTAACGGGGCTATATGCTGATCTGACGCTAATATAGGTGAAGTTTTTTGACCTGATATTCCCTGAAGCCGGCTTAAAGGCGTCTAAAATCCGGGAAACAGCGGCTTTGAAAACCGCATAATCGCTGAGTTTCCAACATTTTATTTGTGTATAAATTTGTCAGGACAGATTTTGTGTTTATCTTCGCAGCCCCGTAAAAAGGGAACATTTCAAAGAATTGTCACTATTGAACTGAAAATCAAGTGGATACAGTATCTTACAAAACGATTTCGACCAACAAAGCCACTGCTACAAAAGCATGGTTGCTGGTTGACGCTGAAAACGAAACCGTCGGTCGCCTTGCCAGCAAGGTTGCTTACCTGGTTCGCGGCAAACACAAAACAGCTTATACTCCTCACGTAGATTGTGGCGACAATGTCGTTATCATCAACGCGGACAAAGTTCGTTTTACGGGCAAAAAAATGGATGAAAAAGTGTACACACGTTACACCGGGTATCCTGGTGGACAGCGCTTTGCTACTCCAAAAATGTTGCTTGCAAAAACCCCTGAGCGTTTGCTTGAGCACGCAATCGGGCGTATGCTTCCGAAAACCCGTTTGGGCGATCGTCTGCGTCGTAACGTATTTGTATACGCCGGCGCTGAGCATGAGCAGACAGCACAGAATCCACAGAAAGTTGATCTAACCAAAGTAAAAGAGCGCCCATAATGGAAGTTATCAATAAGCTTGGCCGCCGTAAAACAGCTATCGCTCGTATATATATGAGCCGTGGCGAAGGCGCAATCACAATCAATAACCGTGATTACAAAGAATATTTCCCAACGGAAGTTCTCCAGAATAAAGTAACTCAGTCACTGACATTGACCGGTAATGCCGGACAGTGGGACATCAAAGTGAACGTTGAAGGTGGTGGTGTAACCGGACAGGCAGAAGCTATCCGTTTGGCCATTTCCCGCGCGCTCGTTGAAGTGAATGCTGAGGACAAACCAAAGCTTCGTGCAGAAGGCCTGATGACCCGCGATCCACGTATGGTGGAGCGTAAGAAATTCGGTCGTCGCAAAGCGCGTCGTCGTTTCCAATTCAGCAAGCGTTAATCTTTCAATCGGTTTTACACCTATCATCTCGAATACATGTCAAGAACATCTTTCAACGAACTACTCGAATCAGGCGCTCACTTTGGTCACCTCAAACGTAAGTGGAATCCTGCAATGGCTCCTTTCATCTTCACAGAGAAGAATGGCATTCATATTATTGATCTCAATAAAACAGTTGCCAAGCTTGAAGATGCATGTGCTGCATTAAAACAAATCACACGTTCCGGCAAAAAAGTTCTTTTCGTTGCTACAAAAAAGCAGGCGAAAGACATCGTAGCTGAACGCGTGAAAGCAGTTGGAATGCCTTACGTAACGGAGCGTTGGCCTGGCGGAATGCTGACCAATTTTGCTACGATCCGTAAAGCGGTTCGTAAAATGGGCAGCATTGATAAAATGGCCATTGACGGAACATTCGAAAATCTTTCCAAGAAAGAAAAACTCATGCTTTCCCGCGAACGCGCGAAGCTCGAGCATAACCTTGGCTCTATTGCTGATCTTACACGTCTTCCAGCTGCGATATTTATTATCGATATCGTAAAAGAACATATCGCAGTTGCAGAAGCAAAACGCCTCGGCATCCCGACATTCGCAATCGTAGACACAAACGCTGATCCGAACAAAGTGGATTACGCGATTCCTGCTAACGATGACGCTTCTACTTCTATCAAATTGATCACCGAAATCGTTTGCAAAGCAATTGCAGAAGGTCTTGATGAGCGCAAAATTGATAAAGACAAAGCGGAAGACGAAAAAGAAGAGATGACCGACGAGCAACGCATTGCACGTAACCTGGAAGAAGAAGAAGAAGGATCTGTTGCAGCTGGAGACCGCAAACCAGGATTGAAGCGCAAGCCAGCTACTACCGGAGCACAAGGCAAACCGGGAGATAAAGGAAAATCAGGTCCCCAAGGTGGACGTGGTGGCCCAAGAGGCGGTGCAGGCGGACCAAGCCGTCCACGTCGCGCTTAATCAAACCAACTTTTCAGTTTAAAGCATTTTATTTTTATACACATGTCCACGACGATCACTGCATCAGACGTAAACAAGCTGCGCACCATGACAGGTGCGGGCATGATGGATTGTAAAAAAGCCCTCACCGAAACCAACGGCGATTTTGAAGCGGCTATTGACCTTCTCCGTAAAAAAGGACAGAAAGTTGCCGCTAACCGCAGCGACCGTGATGCCAAAGAAGGACGTATTGTAGCTCTTACAAATGGCGGCCATGGAATTATTATCGCAGTGAATTCCGAAACAGATTTCGTAGCGATCAATGACGATTTCAAAAAAACAGCTGATGCGTTTGCAGAAATCGCTTTATCAAAAGCACCTGCTGATGTTGCTGCTTTGCTTGCACTTCCGTACGAATCAACAACCATCGGCGAAAAAGTAACCGAAATGGTTGGCCGTATCGGTGAAAAAATTGAATTGTCGAAATACGAGCAGCTTTCAGGTGCTTCGGTTATCGCTTATAATCACCCCGGAAACAAGCTTGCATGCATCGTAGCATTCAACAAGCCTGTTTCTGAAGAGATCGGAAAAAATGTGGCGATGCAGGTTGCCGCTATGGCGCCGGTTGCTCTTGACAAAGACGATGTGGATGCATCTACATTGGAGCGCGAGCTTGAAATTGCAAAAGAACTTATCCGTGCTGAAGGAAAACCTGAAGACATGGTAGAGAAAATCGCTCAAGGCAAAATCGCGAAGTTCTACAAAGAATCAACGCTCCTCAATCAGGAGTTTATCAAGGATAACAAGAAAACGATCCGCCAATATCTTCAGGACACCGACAAGGAGCTGACGGTAACAGGATTCAAACGAATCATTCTTGGTTAATTTACTCCCCCCAGCTAAGCCGGGGGGCTTTTTTTTGTTATTTTCAAAACAACCCAATGAAATACAAACGCATTCTTCTCAAGCTCAGCGGCGAATCGCTAATGGGCAATAAACAATTCGGAATTGATCACGATGTGCTGAGCCAGTATGCGAATGAGATCAAAGGCGTTGTTGATTCAGGAGTGCAGGTTGCAATTGTTATTGGCGGAGGAAATATTTTCCGTGGTATACAGGCAGCTGATGGGGGAATGGATCGTGTGCAGGGCGATTATATGGGAATGCTCGCTACCATGATTAACAGCATGGCATTGCAATCTTCATTGGAGAAATTAGAAGTGCAGACACGTTTGCAATCCGCGATCGAAATGAACCAGATCTGCGAACCTTTCATTCGTCGCCGTGCAGTTCGTCACCTTGAAAAAAACCGCGTCGTGATTTTCGGCGCCGGCACAGGCAATCCCTATTTCACAACCGATACTGCGGCCTCTTTACGCGCGATTGAAATTGAAGCAGATGTGGTGCTGAAAGGCACACGTGTGGATGGAATTTATACGGCAGATCCGGAAAAAGACAAGAACGCAACAAAATTCGATTCCATTACTTTCACCGAAGTCATTGCAAAAAACCTGAACGTAATGGACATGACCGCGTTCACGCTTTGCAATGAAAACAAACTTCCTATTATTGTGTTCGACATGAACAAGCCCGGCAATCTCAAAAAAGTTGTCACAGGAGACCGCGTCGGAACATTGGTAGGATTTTAATTTAAGATCCCGTGAATACGTTGTGATGCGACAGCGATATTAAAATCAACACTTTTCCTTATTTTAGCGCTATGAACGAAGAACTTCAGCTCATAATAGACTCTACAGAGGAAGCCATGACGGCTGCTGTAACGCACCTCGAAGATGAATTGGCAAAGATCCGCGGTGGACGCGCGAATGTCGGCATCCTCGATGGCATTTATGTGGATTATTACGGCAACAATACATTGCTTTCACAGGTAGCCAATATCAACACACCTGACGCAAGAACAATTTCTGTTCAGCCATGGGAAAAATCGATGCTCGATCCGATCACACGCGCAATCCAGGCTGCGAACCTCGGATTCAATCCATCCAATAACGGAACGATTGTCATCTGTTCAATTCCGCCAATGACAGAAGAGCGCAGAAAAGACCTGGTGAAAAAAGCAAAGAACGAAGGTGAAACCGCTAAAGTAAGCGTCCGCAATTCCCGCCGCGACGCGAATGAAGAAGTAAAAAAAATGATCAAAGGCGGCTTACCTGAAGACGAAGGAAAAGAAGCCGAAACAAAAATTCAGACAATGACTGATAATTTCATTGTGAAGATTGACAAGCATCTTGAATCGAAAGAGAAAGAAATCATGACGGTTTAATTCAGGATTCAAAAATTGAAAACGCTTCGGGGATTTCCGGGGCGTTTTTTTTGTGTGATGCCAAATGCTGACGTTTCGGATGCACAGTAATTTCTCGACGCTTGCGAAACGTTTGTGTAAACGCGATGCTCGCGTTTCCTCTTCAATGCAATCTCTCTTCGCTTGCGAAACATTTGTGTTAAACGCGATGCTCGCGCTTCCTCGCCAATGCAATATCTTCGCTTGCGAAACGTTTTGTGCTAAACACGGCACTCGCGTTACCTCTCCAATGCAATCTCTCTTAGAAAAAACATCTTGTCCGAATGCTCGCGTTTCGTATTCAAGACAATCTTTCCGGAAAACAATTTTTCTTCTCCCAAGCTGCTGGATTTTCCCT
>JALYQL010000050.1 GCA_030855855.1 Bacteroidota bacterium
GGCCAATATTTCATGGCTCCGCATTGCAGGAGATGACAAGCTTTCTTCCAATCCCGCCCGCAATGCGCGTAACCTGAATTTCAGGAACGATATGTTTGAAGCTACCGTTCAGGGACAATTTTTTTTCTACGAAGTAAATGACCTTGGCCATACCTACCGCCATAAAGATGCTTTCCGCGCTTATGTCGGTATTGGAGCCGGTGCAGTTTACCACAATCCGAAAACATTGTATAATGGCGAGATGGTGGCTTTACGCCCGCTCACCACCGAAGGAAAAAACTATTCTAAGGTGACGGCCGTCGTTCCTGTTTCGGGTGGATTTTATTTCGTGCTCAATAAGCAATATCATATCGGCTGGAATATCACCTGGCGCACAGCTTTCTCCGATTATCTCGATGATGTAAGCACAACGTATGCTGATAATTCACAGCTTCCTTCCTCACTTGCTATAGAGCTGGCAAACCGCACGGATGAATTGCCGCTCAATCCCGCCTTCGCTGAAAATTTCACACCCGGCAACAAACGCGGCGATGCAAAGCACAATGATTCTTATCTCTCCACAAGCATTGACATGAGCTACGCGTTCAGAGGCCGCAGCGCATTTGATAAAGCACAGCATCCGTGGGTAGGGCACCGACAAAACCATCCTGATAAATACAACGGTCCCGGCCATACACGCAGAGGTCCGTTCGGGTTGGTGCGCAAGGTTCGTTTGCATTGGTAGTGAATGAAATTATTCTGTAAAAGCCCTCTTTAGTGTAAAGAGGGCTTTTTCTTTACAGGCCTCTACGATTTATTTCTATGGGAACTAATTCGTACATCTTTTCAACTGAAATATTGTTTGATCTTCGAAAGCGGCTTACGGATAAACGTCAGCAAACCCGGCTTCAAACCATTCACTTCCCACGCGCGTTTGTCTTCGCGGTTTGCTTTTACACGATTTTTCATGGAGGCATTGCTTACACCGCCGACGCGCATTTTCACAATTACTTCCGGTAAATATGCTGTGGAAATTTTATTCTTATGAAGCATACGCAACATTAATTCATAATCAGCTGCTGAACGGAAACTGGTGTTGAACGTTCCGAACTTTTTATAAATTTCCTTCCTGAGAAAAAAAGAAGGGTGCGGAGGCATCCAGCCTTTTAGAAATAGTCCATGGGAATATTCGCCGGATCTCCAGTTGCGGATTATCTTTTTTGTATCAATACGATCAACGTAATGCAGATCGCCGTAAACGCTTTCTACATTCTTTTCTCGGAACAGCTGCATTACTTTTGAAAGCACTTCCGGATCAGCAAAAATATCATCTGCGTGCAAAAAAGCAATGACATCGCCGGTGGCAAGTTCAATTCCTTTGTTAAGCGCGAAATAAATTCCGTTATCTTTTTCGGAAATGATTTTTGAAATATTGGTTTTAAATTCTTCAATGATCTTCAACGTATCATCTGTAGAATTACCATCGATGATGATGTATTCGATCTCCGCATAATCCTGGGCAATAACTGAACGGATCGTGTCGGCGATCGTATCAGCATTGTTGAAAGAAGCAGTGATGACGGAGATTTTCATGAATACTTTTTTTGCCATCCTCCGACAGGCTCAGGACGGCACAAAGCCAAAATAAAATACAATAAATCAAATTTACACTTTATCCAGGATCATTTTTATCATCCGGTCTTTGCCCTGCATATCCTGCAGTAATTGTACATCCGAATAACCGGCTTTCTGAAACAAAATTGCCGCATCAATTCCTAGTGCTTCATTTATCTCGACGTAAATCGCGCCGCCGGATTTTAGCTTTGACTTGCCCGCTTCAGCAATGACTTTATAAAAAAGCAATGCATCATCATCGGGAACAAATAAAGCAAGATGCGGCTCATGCTCTACTACATTTTCATGCATAGCAGCGCGTTCTGAACTTTTAATGTAAGGCGGATTTGAAACAATGATCGTGCAGGCCGGCAGCTTTTGAATAACGTTTGTGTCGCAGATATCACCTTTGATAAAATGAATTTCGCATTCGTTACGCAGTGCATTTTCTTTGGCGACTTTTAAAGCTTCTTCAGAAATATCCAATGCGTAAACATGGCAGCGGGGAAGATTTTTTTTCAGCGCGATGGCGATGCAGCCGCTTCCGGTGCCGATGTCAAGAATAGAAAAGCTTTCTGCATGCAATTTTGCATCGTCGAGGATTAGCTTTACCAGTTCTTCCGTTTCAGGACGTGGAATAAGCACATTGCTGTTGACGATAAATTCCATTCCGTAAAAATGAGCTTTGCCAAGAATATATTGTATCGGCCGCCCACGTTTTAAATCCTTCACCGCAAAATGAAATTTCAAAAGGTCGGATTCACTGACGGTTTTATCCTGCTTTATTAAAAGATCAGTTTTTGTAAAGCCGACAAAGTCTTCGAAACAATATTGAATAAATTTCTCAATCTCCTCCTTCTCATAATTGGAAGAAAGTTCATTGCGGAAATATTGCGCGATGTCGGATATCTTATTAGTAGGAATTCTCATTGGAACAAAAATGTAAGAATTATCCCGAAGGGACGCCTTCGGTACGATGTACGATGTACGATAAAAAATAATCAGAATTTAATCAGAAGGTTTTTGCTCTTTAACCGTAAGATTTTCAGGATTGGGAAACTCGAAACCTTTTGAAACTTTCAAACCTTCCTTCTCCCCAGCTTTGATCATTAATTCCCAGGCAGCTTTGCGTTCATTGGGAATTTCTCCGTCGAGGATAGCTTCCCTGATTGCGGTTTTGATATTGCCCACTTGTATATTTGGCCGGATGTTAAACGCGTTCATAATATCTTCTCCCGTCACAGGCGGCTGCCAGTTGCGCATATTATCTTTTTCCTCAATCTCTTTCAGCTTCGTGCGCACAAGCTCGAAATTTTTCAGGTAGCGTTTTACACGATCTTCCTGCTTCGAAGTAATATCGCTCTCGCACAGCTTCATCAGGTCGTCGATATCATCACCGGCATCAAATAACAAACGACGGATTGCTGAATCAGTAACTTCTGCTTTTGCAAGCACGATCGGCCGCAAATGAAGCTGAACCAATTTCTGCACATACTTCATCTTGGCATCCAACGGCAATTTCAGGTAGGCGAAAATTTTCGGAACCATGCGCGCACCGCGATCTTCATGTCCGTGAAAAGTCCAGCCATGCCCTTCTTCATAGCGCTTCGTAGCTGGCTTTGCTATATCATGCAGAATAGCAGCCCAGCGCAACCAGATATTTTCCGAACGCGTGCAGACATTATCGAGCACTTGTAATGTATGATAAAAATTATCCTTATGCGCGTGGCCTTTGATTACGTCAACACCATGCAAGGCCACCATTTCAGGGAAAATAATTTCCAGCAAGCCGGAATCAAAGAGTAATTTAAACCCAACCGAAGGAACTTTTGCCGCGATAATTTTATTCAGCTCATCAATGATCCGCTCTTTCGAAACGATCTTAATGCGTTCTTTATTTTTCGAGATCGAATCAAATGAATTTTTCTCAATCGTATAATTCAGTTGTGTCGCGAAACGGATGGCGCGCATCATACGCAGCGGATCATCAGAATAAGTAATGTCAGGATCAAGCGGCGTGCGGATGATCTTATTTTCCATATCAGAAATTCCGCCAAACGGATCGAGCAGTGTTCCGTAATCAGCAGCATTAAGGCTGATGGCAAGCGCGTTTATGGTGAAATCGCGGCGGTCCTGGTCGTCGGTCAGCGAACCATCCTCAACGATAGGCTTGCGTGAATCGCGGCTATAAGATTCTTTGCGCGCGCCGACAAATTCAATATCAAGATCGTTCAGCTTTATCTGCGCTGTTCCGAAATTTTTAAAGACATGCACATTCACTTTAAGTCGGGCAGCCACCGCTTCTGCAAGTGATATGCCGACCGTTTTATCTCCCTTCCCCGCTCCTATCGCCACAATGTCAATGTCTTTGGAATCTCTTTTCAGAATGGCATCACGCACGAAGCCACCGATAACGTAAGCATCGATATTAAGCTTCGACGCTTCTTCGGTGATAATTTTAAAAGCAGGATGTACGAGATGGTTTTGCATCAGCCGCGCAAAGGTAAGCTACACTTGCCCGCTTACCAAAATAATTACAAAGCAGAAGCAGCGATACCAGCATTCTGACGCTTTTTATATTCCCTTATCTTTACTAATTACTCTACCCTTATGGAAATCGCCGCGGAATTTTTTCATCATTCACTTGCAGCGACTAATTAATCTATGCTTTTTATCTACGCGATGATCATTCGACTTTATTCCGCCGGCATCGCGGTGGCTTCTTTGTTTATTCCCAAAGCAAAAAGCTGGATCGCCGGGCGTAACAACTGGCGAAGAAATTTTTCAGCAATTCCATTTCATGAACATAAATGGGTTTGGTTTCATTGCTGCTCCTTTGGTGAATTCCAGGATGGCAGAACGGTGATTGAAGAATTCAGGAAAAAACATCCTCATTATAAAATCGTATTGACGTTCTATTCGCCGAGTGGTTATGAGCTGATGAAAAATTTCGAAGGTGCGGATATGGTCTGCTATCTTCCACAGGACACAAGGTCAAATTCAGATTTTTTTGTCGCGCATCTCAATCCTTCGGTGGTGTTCTTTATTCGTAATGACATCTGGCCCAATTATATTCGTTCGCTCGCTGAAAGAAATATTCCCCGCTATCTTGTTTCATTCACACTCTCGCCGGAAAGTGGCTTTTTAAAATTTCCACAAAAAAGATTCTACCGATCGGTTTTTCAATCTTTCACCGGCATTTTTGTGCAGGATAAGATTTCAAAAGTGCTTCTTGAAAATCATCAGTTCAATACACACATTGTTGTTGCAGGAAATTCACGCATCGATCGCGTTAAAAACATCTATGCAGAAAATGCAGGGGCTCCGCAGCTTGAGAAATTTACTCACGATATTTTTACTGTCATTGCCGGAAGTACGCTGGAAAAAGACAAAACTATTTTCCTTGAGGCTTATGCAGCGTTGAAAGATGAAAATATCCGATGGATCATTGTTCCGCACGAAATTTATCCAGCAGAACTTGCAGCCGCAAAAAAATTACTGGGCGATAAAATGATCTGCTATTCCGATTGTGATCCGTTGAATGAACAGCATAAAATTTTGTGGGTGGATCATGTAGGACTGCTTGCGAAAATGTACCGGTACGCTGACATTGCTTTTATCGGTGGCGGATTTAATGCAGCAGGAATTCATAATATTCTGGAGCCTGCAGTTTCCGGCTGCGCGATTTGCTTCGGGCCTAATCACCGGGAATTACCCGAAGCAATTGATCTTTTAAATCACGGTGCGGAAATCATTCATTCGGCTGAAAATCTAAAGGAAATTATCATGAAGTATAAAACGGATCGCATAATGCTGGATTCAGTTAAAGAAAAAAACAGGAATTATATTCTTGGAAATTCAGGAGCAACAGAGATCGTGCTTTCCGGAATTGAAATAACCTGATGTGCTAATCTTTACTAAAGATCTGCGGAAAGCTATCCCTGTTCTTCTCAATTAGTTCAGCAAGCTGAAAATCTTCTTCGTAATCGATATCGACACCTTCGATCGTAGAAATCTCAAAGAGAAAAGGCCGCGAACCAATCCTGTCGTTGCCGGAATAAATAAATGAGGTTCGCGAGAAAATAAAAAAGCAGGCATTCTCTTCATAAACCGGGTCAAGGTCCTGTGTACGCAATGTTTTTCCTTTGGCATGATTGACAGGTTGTCCGCCAGAATAATAAAGCCTGTTTTGAATTCTTGTCACCGAAAAAAGGGAATCGAAAGTCGGAATAACAGAAAAATATTCCGCGATAGCTTTCTCCATCGTCTCTTCCGTCAGGCATGGATTGGTGCAGTGCGTGAGGAAAAAATGTTCTGAATCGGAGAAATTAATATCGTGCTGCAGAAGATCATTTCCAGAAACCAATCCGCCAAGCAGATCATCGGGCCTCGTGATCGGAATTCCTTTTTTTAAATGAGCCGAAACATATTCCAGCACTTCTTCACTGTCGGAATCCACCAGGATGCTGTCGATGCAATCCATTTTCTCCAGTCGCTGAAGAATGACAGTAAACAATGGTTTACCATTAAACAACCTGAAATTTTTGCCGGGAACTCTTTCAGATTCCTTTTTTACAAAAACAACTGCGGTAATTTTCATAAATCAGGATGATTAGCAAAAAGAAAATACTACTTCACAAAGCTGCTATCACCCACACATTTATTGATCATTCTCACCAGCTTTTTAAATTCCGGAGAAACAAGGCTTGGCTTGAGCACATTATTATAGCTGGTGGCGAGCATACGCTCATTTGCAATAATTTCCAGTCGCATGGTATTTACATCCTTCGGCTCATATTTATCAACTGCAAACAGCTTTTCATTACGCAATGCTGCAACCGCGTAAATAAAAACAGAATCCATCATCGCTTTTTCCACTTCATACGTTTGGTTGTAGATGATTGAATCAGCAGCATCGTATTTGAAATAATGAATCTGCTGTTTGGTCATTGTGGAATCGTAATCGAAATAGATTTCATCTTCACGACCAGCCCAATAATTACCAAGCTCCAAACGGATATGGTAAATGCCGGGAGTTTTTACATCCGTTTTTTCAGCCGTCTTTTCACACGCAACAAATGCGAGAGTGAGACATGAAAGTAATACCAGGAGTGACTTTAAAGAAAACATCGCGCAAATTTACAGTAATATTTGACTCAGGGTCATTTTAGAATGGGGATTTTAGATTTAGTGATTTTAGATTTTAGATTAATCGTGAAACCACAATCTAAAATCATTTACTCTGAAATTCAGTCAAGATCTCCCATTGCTTTTTTTGCTTCTATCGTCAATGCGCATTTAAAATGAACTTCGGGGCATTCCATGTGACCGTGAATTCCACAGGGTTTGCAGGTAAGCGGAATTTCTGTTTCCACTACGCGTGAGCTGTCGGATAAAGGGCCGAATCCGAAGGCGGGAACAGTTGAGCAGTAAATTGCCGTGACAGGGGCGTTCATCGCGGAAGCAAAATGCATCGGTGCGGAATCGTTTACGTAATTCATTTTTGCGCTTTCCATTAATGCCGCGGATTGCAAAAAAGTCAATTGCCCTGCAAGGTTGGCGACATTGTCTCTTCCGGCCCGCTTCAACACTTCTTGACAACCTTTTGCATCGGGTGGGCCACCTAAAAGATAAACACGGTAGCGGGAAGGAATAATTTTAATCAGCTCTGCCCATTTTTCCGGCGGCCATTGTTTCGTGAACCAGACGGAAGTCGGCGCGATGCAGATATATTCCCCGACATTTTTAAAATAAGAGATGAGCTTGTAATCGGCTTCCGTGGGATATAATTTCGGCCGTGAGGATGCGCCGACATCGACGAAATGTTCAATAAGATCAAGGTTCCTTCTCACCTCATGTTTTCCTGTGCCGATCTCGTGCGGAATCTTATGGGTAAAAAAAGAGGCCATCGGATTTTTATCAAATCCTATTCTATGTTTGGCGCCGGAAAATGCTGTGATGATTCCTGACGAAGCAAAACGATGCATGTTGACAACAAGATCATATCGTTTACTGCGGACTTTCCACACTAATTTCCAGAGATTGCTGAGCTTATCATTTTTCTTATCGAAAACTAAAACTTCATTTAGAAAAGGATGATTTTTCAGCAGACTTTCATTTCCTTTCCGCACCAGGAAATCGATCTTCGCTTCCGGAAAAACACGGTGCAGCTTTTCAAGGACTGGTGTCGCGAGGACAACGTCGCCTGTGAAAGCGGTTTGTATGAGAAGGATTTTTTTCAATTCAAGGATTCAAAATTCAAAATTCAAAAATTCGGCATTCAACTATTTATGCTTTGAAAATGATAAATTTATACCGCAACATCATATTCCCTCAATGCATTATTCAATGAAGTTTTCAAATCAGTAGATGCTTTTCGCTGACCGATAATCAACGCACAAGGCACATTGTATTCGCCGGCGGCAAATTTTTTCGTGTAGCTTCCGGGAATAACAACAGAACGTGGCGGCACGAAACTTTTATATTCGACAGGTTTTTCTCCTGTTACGTCAATGATCTTTGTCGACGCTGTTAATACCACATTCGCTCCGAGCACTGCTTCTTTTCCCACACGCACTCCTTCTACCACAATGCAACGCGATCCGACAAAACAACCGTCTTCAATAATTACCGGCGCCGCCTGCACAGGCTCCAGCACTCCTCCTATTCCAACTCCGCCGCTCAAATGCACATCTTTCCCGATCTGTGCGCAGGAACCGACTGTTGCCCATGTGTCGACCATTGTGCCGCTATCTACATACGCGCCGATGTTTACGTAGCTCGGCATCATGATCACACCTTTTGCGAGGAATGCGCCGTAACGGGCAACGGCATGCGGAACAACGCGCACGCCCAGCTCAGCGTAATTCTTTTTGAGCGCCATTTTATCATGGAATTCCATCGGGCCGACTTCAAACGTTTCCATTTTACGTGTCGGGAAATAAAGGATGACGGCTTTTTTGACCCAGTCATTTACTTTCCAGTCATCGCCATTTGGTTCTGCGGTGCGGAGCTTTCCTTTGTCGAGCAATTCGATCACTGCATTAATAGCGTCTATCGTGTTTTTATCGCTGAGCAAATTCCTGTTTTCCCAGGCTGCTTCAATGAGAGGTTGTAGGTTTTCCATAATCGGGGCTAATTTACAAATAGAACACGGATCATAGGGATTTATCCGTTTTTATCCCCCAAGAGTCTCATATCTGCAATTAAGATTCTGTCAATAAATCTGCGTAATCTGCGAAATCTGTGGCCTATCTTTGACCAATGCCACGACTTCTCGCCATTGATTATGGAACCAAACGCTGCGGAATTGCAGTAAGCGACCCGATGCAGATCATCGCGCAGGGCTTGACGACGGTGCACAGCAAGGATCTCCTGGCATTTCTCGAAACTTATTTTCAAAAAGAAGCCGTCGAAACCATCATCGTAGGTGATCCTAAACAGATGAACGGACAAGCAACCGACGCAACGGTTCATGTAAATGCATTTGTAAAAAAGCTGAAAGAAAAATTTCCTTCTATTAAGATCGAGCGCATTGATGAACGTTTTACTTCAAAAATGGCCTTTCAGACGATGATCGATTCCGGCCTGAAAAAGAAAGCCCGCCAGAATAAGGAATTGGTAGATGAAATCAGTGCTACTATTATTTTGCAGAGTTTCATGGCGATGGGAAGTACCTCATGATTGAAGCGGCAGTAAAAGGGCGGCAGCGGCAGTAAGGATGTGTAAGAAAAAGTGGTTAGGAAACCGGCTTTTTTTACTTTTTCCCTGCTGTTGCTTTTTCCTGCTACCGCCGCTTTTTTTCTCTTGCTGCTGCCGCTTTTCCCAACTGCTACTGCCACTTTTCTTTACTGCCGCTTTTCCCTACTGCTGCTATCCTGCCGGTAAAAACCTATGAAAATCTCCCTCTAAGAAAAACATCTCTGTATATTTGCCCCATGATTCTACCAATAGTAGCCTTCGGTGATCCGGTGCTTAAAAAAGTCGGGAAGGAGATTGAAAAAGATTATCCGCAGCTTGAAAAACTGATTGCGGATATGTTTGCAACCATGTATAACGCGAAAGGTGTCGGGCTTGCTGCGCCACAAGTGGGAAAATCCATCCGCCTTTTTGTGGTCGATGCTTCTCCGTTTTCTGAAGATGCTGAGACGGAAGAAGAAGCAGCGCTGGCTGATTTCAAAAAAATCTTCATTAATGCGAAGATCACTGCAGAAGAAGGTGTAGAATGGAAGTTCAATGAAGGCTGCCTGAGCATTCCCAAGATCAGGGAGGATATTTCACGCAAGCCGAAGATCACCATTACGTATCTCGACGAAAATTTCAAATCGCATAAAGATACTTTTGAAGGAATCGCAGCGAGGATCATCCAGCATGAATATGATCACATCGAAGGAAAACTTTTTACCGACCGCATCAACCCGATTCGCAGAAGATTGCTTAACGGAAAGCTGAATGACATTACAAAAGGAAATGTGGATGTCGATTATAAAATGAAATTCCCTAAATAAGTATTGAGTTCGGTCCCAATAGCTATCGGGATGAGTTCGGAGATGATTCTGAAACTTCTCCGAACTAAAAACTAAGCCCTAATAACTAATCACAAATGAAATTTATCCTCAGCACATTAATTGTCTTCACTATATTCATTTCCTCCTGCCAATCACCAGAAGAAAAGGCGGCTGAAAAAGCGAAGCAGGACAGCATCGCGAATGTTAACGCTCGTGTAAAAGCAAAATTCGTTGTTGATTCAGCCGAACAAGTGATGCGTGCCGACAAGACGTATAATATGAAAAACGCTATGGGCACATTAAAAGCCTATAACGATTATGTGACAAAGTTTCCGACTGATACGATTACGGCGGAATATCTTTTCCGTGCGGCTGATCTTGCGCAGGGTGCAAAGCAGTACACACAGGCCGTGAATTATCTTGAAACAATTATTGAAAATCACAAAGGTTACAGGAACTCCGACATTGCCTGTTTTATGGCCGCGTACATTTATGATAATAACTTAGAAGAGGTAAATCACGGCGGTGATCGCGCAAAACAGCTTTACCAGTTTGTGATTGACAATTACCCGGAATCAACCTGGGCAGAGCAGGCAAAAGTGCTCATCACTTACGTCGGTGTGTCGGAAAACGTGATGCTCGATTCCATCATTAAAAAAGGTCAGCGGGAAGAACAAACAAATGGTGTGCAGGGCAAGCAGTCAAATCAAAAAAGTTCTGCAGATCAGCCGCAACAAAACAAAGAAGTAAAAAAACCGAAATAGGGATTTTTTGTCAGACTTCGATACATTTTTCGCTGTGGAAATTGTGGTTTAAAACAAACTCGTCAAGCGAAAAAACTCAGCCTGACAAAAAAGTAACTTTGCTTTTTTTGTCTGCCATCGATAGATTTTTTGCCGTGGAAATTGTGGTTAAAACAAACTCGTCAAGCGAAAAACACTCAGTCTGACAAAAAAGTAACTTTGCTTTTTTTGTCTGC
>JALYQL010000005.1 GCA_030855855.1 Bacteroidota bacterium
GCCGCCGCGCCGATCACGCACAGATCGCGGTAACGCTGGTAATAATTTTTCAACGTTACAAGATCATTATCGCTGTAGCGGGGAAAAGCATCAATTGTAGCCGGATCATCATCGTAACGCAGCCGAAGCGCATTACGGTAATCCAGCACAAAATTGTGGTTCCAGATAAATCCATAAGTCAGTCCGGCGAAACCAGCGTAGATGACCGGAATTTTCCACAGCGAAGGAACATGCTTGCCATCGGAAGCTTTGATCAATGTATGATTATACGCCTGGCCAAGTCCGGGAAGACATGCGCTGAGAACAGCTGCACGTTTGGGAGGTGTCATTTTTTTTCGTGGAAGCGTGTCGGATTTTGTCGTGTCTTTCGAAAGTAAGAATTGCGTTTCTAACCCGGCTTGAATACCGAATTGCAGCTTAGCGTGAAGGCTGAGTGTGACAGAAAAAAACAAAATGAAAAAAAATATTCTCATGGATGGGAAATTCCAAAAAATAAAAATTCCAAATCCCAAACTAAAACGTGCTGTTCTCATTTGAGATTTGGAATTTCTGTTTTTCTGTTTTTAAATATCAAGAGCGTCGATCAAACGGTCAAGCTCGTCTGCGGTGGTGAATGGAATAATTAATTTTCCTTCGCCTTGCGTATTGCTTTTAAGCTCAATTTTCGCGCCATATTGTTTGGAAAGGCTTTTGATCTTGTCTTTGTATTTTTCGTCAAGATCGCCTGTGAGGTTTTTGTGCTTCAGGCGAGGCTCAATTTTTTTCTTGTCGCGTGTAAGCTCTTCCACTTCACGCACCGAAAGATCGTTTTCCATGATCTGGTGATAGATGTCCACCATATCATCGGATTTTTCCACGTTGATCAGCGCGCGCGCATGGCCCATGCTGATTTTTTTCTCACGAATGCCGAGCTGCACTTCAGCAGGAAGCTTCAACAGTCGCAGGTAATTTGTAACTGTCGAACGCTGCTTTGAAACTTTTTCACTGAGCTGCTCTTGTGTAAGGCTGCATTCATCGATAAGTCTTTTGTAGCTGATCGCAATTTCGATTGCATCAAGATTTTCGCGCTGGATGTTTTCCACCAATGCCATTTCGAGCATTGCCTGGTCATTCGCCACCCGCACATACGCAGGCACATGTGGGAGACCTGCCAATTGTGATGCGCGGAATCTTCTTTCACCCGAAATAAGCTGGAAACGATCGTAGCCCATTTTACGGACAGTCACCGGCTGAATAATGCCGTGAATTTTTATTGATTCCGCTAATTCCGTCAGCGCCTGCTCTTCGAAATGCGAGCGCGGCTGAAATGGATTCGCTTCAATCTGTTCCAAAGGAAGATTCGTCACCGCGCCGACTACCGCGCCTAATTCATTGTTCGCGCGATTGTTACTGGTAATATCAGTGGAAGCGCTTTCCAATAATGCGCTGAGTCCTTTTCCGAGTGCGTTGCGTTTAATGGTCATAGTAAAAATGATTACAGATTACCGGATTACCGATTACCAATTAAAAATAAGGAAGCCCTATTGGTAATTGGTAATACGGTAATTGGTAATTTTTAGTTTTGTGTGATATTGATGATTTTTTCTTCGTCGCTTAATCGTGTCATGTTATTTTTTTGCAGGACTTCTCTTGCCAGGTTCAGGTAATTGATTGCTCCTTTACTTGTCGCGTCGTGCATGATGATCGTTTCGCCGAAGCTTGGCGCTTCACCTAGTTTTGTGTTGCGTTGAATAATTGTGTCAAACACCATGGATTGAAAATGTGTTTTCACTTCTTCAACTACCTGGTTGCTTAATCGCAGTCGGATATCATACATCGTGAGCAGGATTCCTTCAATCGCAAGATCAGGGTTGAGGCGTGTTTGAACGATTTTGATGGTATTCAGTAATTTGCCTAAACCTTCCAAAGCGAAATATTCGCATTGCACAGGAATAATTACGGAATCAGCAGCGCTTAACGCATTCAACGTTACAAGACCGAGTGATGGTGAACAATCGAGAATAATAAAATCATAATCATCTTTCACTTTTGCGAGGCAATGACGCATCATTTTTTCGCGGTTGGGAAGATTGATCATTTCAATTTCAGCACCGACAAGATCGATGTGCGCGGGAAGAAGATCAAGGTTCGGCGTAGTGGTTTGCAAAACAATGTCTTTCGGATCTTTTCCATCGATGATGCATTCGTAAATGCTGGTCTTGATATTTTTCGGATCAAAACCAACGCCGGACGTAGAATTTGCCTGCGGGTCTGCATCGACAAGCAGCGTGCGATATTCGAGCACGGCAAAGCTCGCGGCAAGATTTATCGCGGTAGTGGTTTTTCCGACGCCGCCTTTTTGATTTGCAATAGCAATGATTTTTCCCATAATTATTTTAATAAAATCCGGATTCAATTTTCACATTACCCGGCTTTTTGTTTTTTATCCGCAATTACAATTCTAACGTTTCGCCGATCTTCATCAACGTCAGTGATTTTCCCGCACGCGAGAATTTTCTTTTTGATTCCTCGTGATCGATTTTGATGTAGCCGAATGTATCATAATGCATTCCGATGATTTTATCGCACTTTACAAAATCAGCCGCGATAATTGCATTGTCAACACCCATTGTAAAATTATCTCCTATCGGTAAAAACGCGAAATTGATATTCCGGTAATCACCGATCAGCTTCATGTCGTACGTCAGCGCAGTATCGCCGGCGAAATAAAAATTTCCTTCTTCACTTTCCACCACAAATCCCATCGGCGAACCGCCATTGCTTCCATCAGGCAAAGTGCTGGAATGAACTGCCACCACACATTTTACCTTACCGAATTCAAAGATCCATTTTCCGCCCACATTCATAGGATGTGTTTTTTCAACGCCCTTCTTTTTAAGCCATTCCGTGATCTCGAACGCACCGATAACTACAGCGCCGGTCCTTGACGCAATCGCGACTGTATCCGCAATATGATCGGAATGACCATGCGACTGAAGAATATAGTCGGCCTGAATTGTATTGATGTCAATATGCGCGGCAAGTTCATTCGGGGAAATAAAAGGGTCAAACAACAAGTGTTTTCCTTTAATCTCCACGCCAAAACAGGAATGCCCGTACGAGGTAATTTTCATATTATATTGGTGATTTTACCGTCAAATGGTTGATGCTGAACAACTTGACTTTACCGGCAAAATCCGTTACTTAGTAGTGTAAACCGCTACACTGAATTTCGACCGAAGATAACGAATTGGAGTCCGGCAGAAGGCGCATGGAATGGGGAAATTTTGAACAAAACGATTTTTATTAGCTAAGCACCTAATGATCACAATTATATCCGGAACGAACCGCAAATTCAGCAAAACCCTGATCGTAGCCAAAGCCTACCAGGAAATTCTTACAAGTCTCGGAACCGGGTCGCAGATCTTTTCCATGGAAGAATTACCCGCAACAATCGCCCAGACGCATTTGTCTGATTCTAAGGATGTTGAGTTTGCCGATTTGATCAAAAAGTACATAGACGCGGCTGATAAGATTATCGTCGTTGTACCTGAATACCAGGCGACTTTTCCGGGCATTTTCAAGCTCATGCTGGACGGTGTTCCGCATAAAGCATTTGAAGGGAAAAGAGTAGCAATGGTGGGTGTTTCGTCGGGCCGTGGAGGCAATATCCGTGGCCTCGATCACCTGACCAGCGCATTCCATTACCTGGAAGCGTATGTGTACCCGAATAAGCTGCCAATCTCGAATATCCGGGATTTGGTGAATGCAGAATTCCAGCTCACAGATGAAGGAACGCTGGCGGCTATGAAAAGACAGGCTGTAGGATTTTTGAAATATTAAAACAAAAGAAAATGCCTGACGAAAACGTGCTTAGAGGTTCAATGGACGCAGGGTATATTGTCCAAGTAGTCCACCTGGCCATACTCATCCTTGCAGCAGCATTCCTGTCAATTACATTTCTGCAATCCGGGTTGGATAAAGTTTTTGATTATAAAAGCAATCTTTCATTTATGAAGGAACAGTTCAGCAAGACGTTTCTCAAAAGCATGATCGGAATTTTACTGCCGGTAATTTTGCTTTGCGAATTGATCACGGGATTTTTTTGCGTCTTCGGAGCGATCCTGCTTTATATTGGAGATGGAATCTATTTTATCGCTGCAGGCTTTTTATTTGCAGGAATAACATTGCTGATGCTTTTATTTGGTCAACGTGTGTCGAAGCAATATGCAGGAGCTGTTTCGTTGACCGGATATTTTATTATTGCATTGATTGGATTGGCGATTGTAGTGATGCATTAGATATTTCGTTTATTTCTCGCAGAGCTGCTGAGTCCGCAGAGAATAAATCGTAAATCGTACTTCGTAAATTTTTTACAGTGCCTTAGTGCCTTGGCAATACATCCTTCTGCAAAATCTCACCCGCAGCAAAATACCCCGTAGAAAAACATCCCTGCAATAAAAATCCACCCGTAGGCGCATCCCAATCCAGCATCTCTCCAGCAACAGAGATCTTCGGAAACTTTTTCAATGTCAGATCATCATTCACTTCATCCAGCGAAATGCCGCCGATCGTTGAAATTGCTTCTTCCACTTTCCGCAATCCATTCACCGGAATAATAAGGTCTTTTAATTTGCGCACCAATGTTTCCGGATCAAGAAATTCTTCCTTCGTTGTAAATGTTTTCAAAAGAATGAGCCGCGCTTTGTCAAGATTAAAGGCTTCTTTATAAGCATTCGTTCCATGCGATTTATAGATCAGCTTTTCAAATTCTTTGATCTTTTCAGAAAGCTGTGTAATAGAATTATCCGGCTTCAGGTCGAAATGAATTTCAGCTTTGCCGGTTTCTGCGAATGAATTTCTGATGGCAGGAACAGCAGGATAAATTGCATTTCCTTCCAAACCATATTCAGAGATCAGGGCTTCTCCTTTGATCGTAAAATCATTTACACGCAATGCAATATTTTTCAGCGGCATTCCCTGCAGTTTTTCTTTCAACTCCGCAGGCCATTCCACATTCACACCACAATTCGAAGCCTGGAAAGGAATAATTTTCACGCCGGCTTTTTCAAAAGCAGAAGTCCAGCTGCCTGTAGAACCCGTCACTGGCCAGGACGCGCCACCCAATGCAAAAAGATAATGATCGGCAGCTATTGTAATTTCTTTTCCTTCGTGACGAAATACGGGTTCATGATTTTCATTCAAAGAAATAAATTCATGACCGAAATGAAATTGCGCGCCTTGCTGAACGATGCGCTCTCTTAATTTTTGCAAAACCGTGATCGGCTTGATTCCTTCTTCCGGAAATATTCTTCCGCTTGTGCCTTCATAAGTCGGAATGCCGAGATCAAGCAGCCATTTTCCGGTATCGATGGAATCGAATTCTTCCAGTATTGGCCTGAAAAAAGAAACAGGTGTGAATTTATTGAGCAGCGCTTCCCCTGTAAGACTATTTGTGAGATTAAAACCACCTTTGCCGGCCACGAGAAATTTTTTCCCGGGAGCTTCTCCCTTTTCCAAAATAAGAACTTCGCACGATTCGCTGAGCACATCAGCCGCAATTAACGCAGCCGGCCCGGAACCAATGATGACGATTTTTTTCTGCACCACTTAATTTAGATCAGCTGAATTTACAATGATAGTGTCGTTTTGAATTGAATCCAGAGGCGGCGCTTCTTCTTCCAGCTCTTCAAATGAAAAGGAGAAAGTTTCTTTTGATGTCCTCGTGATAATTCCCGATTTTGATTCAGTTTTGATATTCACAGTGATCTTTTGGTAATCTTTTTTATTGATGAGTTCGGCTGCTAAAATCGCGGCTTTTGTTTTTGCTAAAAACCTCAGGCCTTCTGCATCAGCCGGCAGCTCTTTTCCATTGACAAGATTTATTTCAATAGAATTAGACGTAGCTCCATTATAATTGTTGGATATATTAGAAAGGCCAACCGTTTCAAAAGCTCCCGGATTTTCAAGCTGTGGCTTTATCTGCAAAAAATCCTTTTTGAGCTGCATTTGTTTTATCTCCGGAAATTTGCAGCCGGTAAAAAGAGAGAATACAACAAGAAAAATAAGCGGAAAATATTTTTTCATCTTGTTAATTTTCCAGCCTGCTTATAGCCATTGCCGCATTATCATAAGTCGGATCTACTTTCAACGCCATTTTATAATCTGCAATCGCATTAGTGACGTCTCCTTTTTTCTCAAAGCAATACCCTCTGCCATAATATCCGCGTGGATCCTGTGGATTATCTTCAATGGCCGCGTTGAAATATTTCATTGCTTCATCTACCACATTTAATTTGACAACGTGAAGCATTCCAAGATTAAAATGTGCGTCAAAATGATGCGGATTTACTTTCAATAAAGTAGTGTACGTTTCAATCGCCGCATTATAATTATCTGATTCCTGGTAATACATGCCCAGGTTATACATTGCTTCTTCGCTGTTACCGTTTATTTTAAGCGCATTGAGGTAATACGTTTCTGCCAATGGATTTTTCTGGGTTGCGCAAAGTAATCCAAGCTGAATGTATGCATTGTAATGATCCGGATCCTGCTCAACAGCGGTCTGCATGCTGGAAATTGCTTTGAGCGTGTCGCCTTTTTCTTTAAACAACATTCCTTTCATGAAATAGGCCTGCGCGTTATGCACATCTATTTGCAATACTTTATCGAGAAGCGCAATCTCTTCATCAAAGTTGGTGAGGTAATGATGCAGCTGTGCAAGGCGTAGAAGACAATCCGTATTTTCCGGGTTCACTTCTACAGCGCGTTCAAGCACTTGTTTGGTCCGGGAAACTTTTCCGGTGAAAAAATAAAGATCGGCTGCTGTTATGAGGTATTCCGCTTTGCTGCTGTCAATGGCAAGAATACGTTCAATATCCATCAGTGATGCACCGTAATCTTTTTTCTGCATGTAGATCTTTGACCTTTTCAGGTAGAGATCAAGATTGCCGGGATCTTTTCTGATCTGGTCATTTACAACTACAAGTGAATCTTTGCTGAGCGTATCGGTTGCTGGTTTTTTACCATTGTCTCCGCAGGATGGAAATCCTAAAAGAGAACAGGAGCAGAGCAGGAAGAATAAAAAATTGAATTTCATAGGCTTAAAAAAAAATCCCATCCCTCCCATAATCTGGGCTGGACAGGGATGTGCTCAAATATAGGTAAGAAGTTTGGAGTTTATAGGCGGGAGTCCGGAGAATTTATGAAGTGGTTGGATTTCTATTGCATCTGGCAGGATCGTATAGGTAGCGAATGCCTAACCCGCACACATTTCCAACAATGTATTCACTGTTTTCCAGTTGCGCGTGGTGGCGGTTACTTTCAGCTTATTCTCGAAAAATTTATTTGACAGCTTTGTTTCTCCATAGCTGACCGGAATGTGGAGGTAAACTTCTTTTCCTTTGATTAAAAATTCGTCGGGAAGGAAGCTGATTTTTTTGAGCCCTTCAGCCAATGTTTTTTCCGGCTCATCTGAGAGGAATGTTACATGCAGCTTTGACAGGTCGATGTTTTTTTTCGGGGCAAATATATTCGCATCAACAATCTTTTTTAATTCAGCCGCGTTACGTACAAGCACCGGCACTTGAAATTTGAAATGTTTCGCGATCGCTTTTTCCATTTTAGAGGCGAATTCTTCATTCGAAAGTCTTTCTTCACTTTTGAAAACTACATTGCCGGATTGAATATAGGTAACGACCTCCCGCAGCTTCAGCTTGAGAAGCACTTCTTTCAGCTCTGCCATCAGCACTTTTTTCTGGCTGCCGACATTTATTCCGCGGAGAATTGCAATATAAGTCTGCATCTTAAAGCTCTTCGGCAATTTGTTTTATCTGAACGAGGATCGGGTTCCAGCCTTCACCGTTATTGTATGCTTCCTGGTATCTTTTTTCACCATCAGCAACAGTATTGTAATCGCCCTGCGTCACGGTAAGCAATGTTTCATTATTCAAATGCTCAAGTTCATAAGTTACATGCAGGTAATTTTCCGGAACATCTTTCATGTTTGGATTATGCGGATCGAATACGGTATAATCCAGGAATTTTCCCGGTTCAATCGCGTCCACATTTCCTTTCACGGCTACAAAGGGCTTTCCTTCATGTATCATTTGCCATACGAGTGTTGAGCCCGGCTTCCAATCGGAAATTGTCTCACAGCCGAACATATATTTTTTTGTCTGTTCAGGATTGACCAGCACATCCCAGACTTTTTCAGCTGGCGCTGTGATGGCGATTTTATTAATGACGAGCTTTTTTTCCATGAGTAAAATTCTATTTAAAAATGTAATTATTACAAACTTACAAATCCTGCTTCATCTTCAAATACGTTTCCCGGCTCATTTCCCACAAATTTACTTCCTGTTCAAAATTAAGCCAGCCAGGAATGCCTGTGTATTTTTCCACAAATGTAAAGCCTGCTTTTAAAAGCGTTTTATTCGGAGCCGGATTCAATGCATAAGGTTCGCAGTATACTTTCTTCAGCCGGTAATTTTCGAAAAAGTAAGGCAAGGTCAATTTTACAAACGTTGTTCCATTTCCTTTTTTCCGGGAAGCATTATTCCAGAGATGGAGATGCATGTATGCTTCTTCCGCGAAAGTTATTTTGCTGATGTTTGAATGGCCAACCGGAATTTCATCCTCCAGCCAAATAATGCAGTATGATTTTTTGTCTTTCAGCGGCGTGTTCAATTGTTCATTGAGCATCATGCTCCATTC
The DNA here is from genome assembly GCA_030855855.1 of Bacteroidota bacterium. Lineage (GTDB taxonomy): Bacteria > Bacteroidota > Bacteroidia > Palsa-965 > Palsa-965. Next base: position 8,695 of record JALYQL010000005.1, read on the forward strand.
TTCCGGCCGTGGCATTTTCTGCAGATCGACGCCCATGCCGGTTAAGAATTCAGGAGACGCGCCGAGCCAGTAACGGGTGAGCGGCTCAATATCTTTTTGCTGAAGCTCATGTGCGGATAATAGCATGAAACAAATCGTTGATTTCTTCCTGCAATTTAACGCTATTTTTTCAAAAGTTTTAAGACGACCGGAAAGCGATCGCGTGCGAGGTCTTTTTGTGCTGCCCGAGAAATATGCGTGCATAGATACGAAGCACAGCCAATTCAATAAACACAAAGCTGAGTGAAGTGAAAATGATCAGGATCTCTTCATGCTTGTGCACATGACTAAAAAGAAGGTCAATTCCTATAAAAGTCGGTGTAAAGGGAATGCCCACCAAACCTAAGCACGCAATAAGGAATATGAATCCAAGCGTCGGACGTTCGTACGTATAGCCATGGAATTGATCCAGCATTATATTATTGTCGATCGATTTGATTTTCTGCAGGCAGATTAACCCGATAATTGCTGCTATGACCGAGCCGCTTAAATATATTAATATGTCACTGTGGTCGAAATTTTCATTGAGCAGCGCAATTGAAAGTGTGATAAATAATTGTCCGGAAACGACAAAAGTCCAGGCGATAATTGCATCAGACCGGTGACTGAACGCTTTCAGGATTAAAATTAATCCTAAGAATGAAAAGAGATAGGGAAGAAGCTGCAGCAAAACTGGCGGAATGTTTTCCTGGTAATAATAGCTGTAAATTCCTCCGAGGGAAATTGCAGCCAGTAAAACGAAAGCGCTTTTGGTGGCAAGGAAGTCCAGGTTTTTTCCGATCCATTTAAACGGGTTCCAGAAAAGCTGTTTCATGAAAGCATCCATGTTCCATTCTTTAACTGACAATATGTAAAATGAATTTTTAATTTTCGAGATGAATGGATTTTGGGTGTTCGTTTTCTTAGGAATAAAGTTGAAGAACATATCATGCGTGAGGTAGCTTAACACGGAAGGCGAAACCAGGAGCTGGTATGTTCTTAAGAAAGCATTTCCGGTAAAATGTATCAATGCCAGCATGTGAAAACCTAAAGCAACTTCAATAAATATCAACCCGATCTGCGCGATGGAAGAATAAGCGATCTGTGTTTTTACGGAAGACTGAACTTTCGCAATTCCGGTAGCAACAAGGCTTGTGAAAAGTCCGGCTCCGATCACTAAGGCTTTGATCATAATAATATTTTCCCAATAGTGGAATGTGCGAAGCAGGAGGAAAACACCGAGATGAACTGAAAGCGATCCGTAAAAAATGGCGCTTGATGTCGTTGGTCCTTCCATAGCGCGTGGCAGCCACGATGAAAACGGAAATTGTGCGGACTTGGCCATTGCTGCGATAAAGATCATTAACGCGATGAAAATTCCGTACCAGTTGTGTTCAATTAGATGTTCTGCAACCAGGTTCGCATCATTCAATTTTGCAAACGTGATATTTTCATGCCAGAGATGGTGGCTCATCCACATCGCAAGTATCAGGCAGATATCGCCTAGACGATAAACCGAAATAACTTTTAACCCGTTTTTCACTGGTAAATACCTGTCGCGGTAAAATGCAATGAGCAGGAAAGAGCTTACCCCCAGGAATTCCCACCCGATAAACAGCGTTTCAAAATTTCCTGAAAAGATCACAAGGTTGTAGCCGAAGAAAAAGAGCAGCATCACATTGAAAAAACGTTTAAAGCCTTCTTCGCGGTGGAGATAATATTTGCTGAAGATCACAACAAGAAATACCAATAAAGAACCCACAACGGCAAATGCTGCGGCTATCTTGTCGAAATAAAAATCGATGAAGATCTCAATGTTGTCCGCTTCGAAAAGAACAATATGCTTTATGTCAAGCGTTGGATGAGCATTCAGCAGCCAATATACAACGAGCGTCAGAATTCCGGCGAGATGAATTCCTGCTATAGCGATCGCAATGCCTGAAATGACGGACTCTTTTTTACGCGGAATACATAAGCTGAGTATAAATCCGGCCAGCGGAACAAGAATAAACAGCTGAAGTAATTGGGACATAACTAGTTTATTAAGTGAACCGGAAGATTTTCTTTTGTCGCGTCGA